>NZ_JBCFQK010000040.1:0-13093 GCF_041729735.1 Flavobacterium magnesitis
TTTTGTCGGTTGCCACTTTCTCAAAAAATCCTGTTAGGTGTTTGATGTAGTTCATTCTTTTGGTTGTGAGTTATGAGTTGTGAGTTATGAGTTGTGAGTTATGAGTTGTGAGTTATGAGTTGTGAGTTATGGGTTGTGTGCTTCGACAAGCTCAGCATGACAGTATTAATGATTTTTTGACACTATCTCACTAACCATTTTGGATTAAATAAAGTAACTGAAGCATCGACTTTATTTGCTTCTAACAATTTGTTTAAATCGGCACTAGAGTAATATAAAATCCCTCCAATTTTAGTGTAGGTAATAGTTCCATTAATTCGGAGTGTTTGTAAAGTACCAGCTGAGATGTTTAGCAGTTTACGTACTTCATTGGATTTGAGCCATTGCTTTGTTTGCTCTGGTTTGGCTAGCAGCATTTCTTTTAAGTCGTTTAGTAAAAGACTTCTGAATTCGTTTAAATCTTCGATAGTGATAATTTCGATTGCCATAATGTTGTGGTTTTAATTATTTGAGACAAAGAGAAATAATTAAGTTATACCAAAACAGTTACAAGGGGTTACGTAACCCCCTCAAACTTCAACAAAATCAGCTAATCGAGGTGAAAAATATTTTATATTTTTGAAGTATTTGATACCAATTGAAGGGAATTATACTAAATTTGTTCGCAGAATACCAAATAGGTAATTCAATTGAAAATATATTGCGAAAGTTATTTCGAGCCAAAGAAAACGACCAAAATTCTAAAAGCAGCTCTACAAATAAACTGTTCGCCCTCGCTATGCGTGGGCTCGGTTTATCGGAGCTGTAGGTGCTTGGTCGTACCTCTTTGGCTGGTGATCGATGTCCCACGCTGTTGTTTGTACCCATTCCAAAAGGGACTTTTGTTCAGTTTTTTTTAGGTTAGTTATGAAAAAAGATTCCTCAGTTAGTCCCGAATTAATGGAGTTTATGAAACTTCATCAAATCCCCAATTTGATTGCTTTGTTAGAATTTGACGATGCAAAACTGTTGAAAATGGATGGTTTTGGTTGGAGACTGATGCGTGAAGTATTAGTGCTTCGTGAGTGCTAGTAGTTCCATTATTTTTTCTCTAATTGCTTTTTTAGTTCCGCTTTCTACATTGTAATACTTTACCTTTAGGCTATCTATAGAAATATTATCCGTGTTTTTAGTCTTGAAATTTTGGGCAATAAACTTAAAAATGTCTGTCTGGTTTTTGTGTTTAATAATTTCCGTTTCAAGTAATAGTCCGAAAAAACAACTTAACTGCGCGACAGATAAACCTGAAATAAATTTAGTACTAACTTCATTTTCTGGAGGTATTTTAAACTGCTTTGTTTCTAAGTTGAGACTTCTATTTAGATATGCAATTTCTTCTTCGATCCAATGAACAATTTGATCTTGGACTGAAGGCAAATTAGTACGGTATTTTAATGAGCTAATTCTTTGCTTTTGATTGAAGCATTTAAGTGAAAGATATAAGCAATCAATTTTTTGAATATTGTTTTCTGAATTCTCAAGATTTTTTAGAATAGTGTCCGTTAAAAACTTAAAAAACTGTAGGGAGTTGAAATTAAGATAGAAGAGACAATCTATAAGTGTATCTTCGGATATTTTTGCATTTTCAATAAGTTTATGGATTTCTAAAATGAATTCTGAGCAATAATTAAAATCATAGTAGGTTAATTTTTCTTTTATATTTAAAGTTCCTATTTTAAGCAAAGGTTCATAGACAATATTCAGTAATTGATCATTAATAGTACTATTTAATAAAGCAGATTTTACATTTTTTAGTTTGTTGGTGATTTCTTTCTCTCTAATAAATATGGAACGATAGGGGATGTTACTTTGTACGTTTAAGTAATTTCTATATTCCTTTTCAATAAATCGATGCAGCTTTTCAAGATATATGTATGTAATTTTTAAGCAGTCTGTTTTATTATAGTTATCCGAAAATTGATAGAGTTGCTTATAATTAATAGGGTTAATCTCTTTGATTATACTATGTGCCAAATTTTCAAGGGATTGCTGTTTCTGATGTATGTGCTGCTCTATTTTATTTTTAGAATTTAAATTATAAATACGTTCCTTATTTGCTTTTTTGATCTTATCATTTTCTTTTTTGAGTGTTTGGCAACAATATAGAAAGAAACGATTTTCTTGTGTTAAATCTTCGATTTCACAGCTTTTTAGAATATATAATCTGCACTTTTTTTTAGCACACCAATTACACAGTACATCTTTTTTGGAAAGATTGAGTTCTTGAAGTACAATTGGTATATGTGGGTCCAGGGTAGAAGTAGTTCCAGAAGGTTTAAACCTTATTTTTCCACAATCCGGATGTAGATTATGTAGAGGTTTCTTTGCGGTATATTTTACATCTTGATTAATTATTTTGAAATCAACTTGATAAATGAAATAACTTTCAGATGATTTTTTTATAAGAAACGGTACTAAATCATTACTAAATATTATTGGAGGATTTTTAATTTCATTTACAATTCTATCGTAATTTTTAAGTAAGTATTTGTATTTCATGCTAATTCAGAAACGTAACTTAAACATTAGTTTTATAAATCATTTTCTAGCTTATAATTTCCAATTCCTTTCTGAATTTTTCTCAAAATCTTTGAAATGATGTTTTTAGGATAACTATAGAGCATTATAGTCAATTCAATTTTAACTAGAGTATTATTAGGAATATATAGCTAATGTAAGAAATATTTTGGATTAATATATTTGGACTACAAATCTTATCAAAATAAGGTAAAAATGTTAAATATCTTACATTATTTTTTGATTAGGCGTTTTTAATTTAAACTTGTTTTTTAAAATTTGCATATCCTCACTCACTTTTCTGTCTAATACTTTTGCATAGTGTTGAGTAGTTCGAAGGTTTTTATGCCCAAGCATTTTGCTTACACTTTCAATAGGAACACCATTTGTAAGCGTCACAGTCGTTGCAAAAGTGTGTCTTGCAATGTGAAAAGTTAATTCTTTTTCTATTTTACAAACTCCAGCAATTTCTTTTAGATACTCATTCATTTTTTGATTGGATAGGATAGGGAGTAATTTTTCTTGATTGCTGCTTTGTGGATGGTCGGCATATTTATCAATAATCATTTGTGTTAATGGAAGGATTGGAATTTTAGAAGCACTTTCGGTTTTCTGTCTATGAGTGAATATCCATTTCTCACCATCTATTCCGAAGCTTATATGAGACTTTGTTAAGTTTTTGACATCTATGTAGGCTAATCCTGTAAAGCAGCTGAAAAGGAAGATATCGCGAACTAGTGATAGTCTTTCTGTTTTGAAGTCTTTTTCAATAATGGATTGAATTTCATCTTCGGTTAGATAAACTCGTTCTACTTCTTTTACTTTTGATTTATAGTTAGCAAAAGGATTTTTATCAAGCCAGTCATTGGCCAAACATATCTTGATGATTTTATTGAAGTTCTTGATGTATTTTACAGCAGTGTTGTTCGCACAGTTTCGAACGCTTCGTAACCAAAATTCGTAATCCGAAATAAAGGCATGATCAATCTTTGTAATATCGATATCGGAAACATTATATTTCCATTGCATAAATTCGATAGTATGTTTCAAAGAAGTAGTGTAGCGTTCTAATGTTCCTGGAGCGTATTCTTTGCCGATTAGCTCTTTTATTTTGTTGTTGTGGTCTTGGAAGATAGGGATGAGCATACGCTTGGTTTCTGATAAACCAAACAATTCATTCTTTAAATTCTCAGAAGTAACACTAATGTCTTTTTTGAAAAGTTTCTTCTCAGCTTCTAAAACTTGACTTTTTAGATAATCAAGATGACTATTGATTGTTCTAGCTTCTTCGGTAGTGCCTTTAACTTTGCTACCTTCTGAGGACCATTTATCAGGATTGATGTATTTGTTCGTACTAAACTCAAAGCGTTTTGCATTTACTGTAACTCTGGTGTAGATTGGACAAACTCCTAAAATGTTAGCTTTTGTTCTCTTGATGTAGAAGAGAATTGATACGGATGTGTTCATTGTTGGTGACCTTAAAGTTAGTATTAAATTTATTCGATTTAATAACTACACACAAGATGTACATTTTTTGAATTTGTTGTTGAACAGCTTGTAGTAGCGGTGCTTTCGTTGCGAGGTGTCACTTAAAATTTAATTTTTTAGTGACACCTTGAAAGACACCTACACTTTGAGATTTATTGAATAATTTGATTATCCTAGAAATGAAAAAACCCACTAAATCGTTGAATTTAGTGGGTTTTAGTACCGTTTGCTTTTCAGCTCGCGGAGAAAGAGGGATTCGAACAAAACCGTTACATCCCGCTTTTATACTGCATTTCTAATATTTTTTTAACTGCTGTGCCACGGATGTGCCATAAAAATTTTCGCCATTTTTATAAATATTGAAAGTTCTAGGCTCGTTTAAATCCGCTTAAATTTACGTTATAATTCTTTAATTTATTTAGAGACAAAGGTATGTTTTTTTATGACAAACTAGGACAAAAATTTTTCAAAACAGATTTTGAAAATTGGATTAAGGAATTTACTCTTTTTAGTTATTTACGTTTTTTTAATTTTTAGTCGCGAAAAATTACAATCGAACACTTCATTCCTATTTTTGACATTGAAAGATAATCTTTAATTTATTGATTATAAGTTGTCGTTTTTTTTTTCCGTTTTTTTTTGAATAATTTATATTTTATGTTTTTAAGAGGTGTATATGTATTTAGTCTTAAAATTTAAAATTTGGATATAATACAAAATAGGATAAATGATGGATAATTAATTTAAAAAAATAAATGGGATTACAATCAAACTTTTATTTGTATTATTAGATGTGACCACAACTGAACAAATTCCGAACCATATTTAATAGAAAATTTGGAGAGATTAGTAAAATGGAGGTTTAGATACATTATATGTTTCGAGTTGAAACGTTGATTTATTTGCTTATTATGTATAAAGCATTTTTTAGAATATTGGAGAGCAGTCAATAAATAAATATCTTGATAAGAATATGATTGGTAAATTTTAAGAAAATTTAGCTTCTTTTGTATCTTTGACTGTTATAAGCCTAATATTTCTTTTTCTTTATTTCTAATGTGTTTAGAATTAGAACGTTTCTAATAAAGATTGACCAAATGTTAAATTAAGAATTAACATCTAACCCAATGCCTACCACAAATACAAAAACCAGAACTATAATAGCATTCTTTTTATTATTTCAACTTTCGGTATTTCAACTGCAAGCACAGCTTAGTGTTTTAAAGTTTAACCATCTTACTGTAAATGATGGATTGCCTCAAAATTCAATACACTCCATTGCAAAGGATAAGTATGGTTTTATGTGGTTTGGAACCTGGTGTGGAGCTTGCCGATACGATGGATATTCTTTTAAAGTGTTTAGAGCAAATGATAATGATCCAACTGCTTTTTCGGATAATATGATAAATGCAATTGTTACTGATTCATTACAAAACATTTGGATAAAAACGGGTGAACCTGATTACTTATACAAGTACAGTTATGAATATGAGAACTTTAAACGCTTTTCAACTAAAAAAGTAGCACCTTATATTCTTAAACGTATTGCACAACCCAAAGTAGCGGAAAATGATAAATATAAATTTACATCTAGTGAATCGGGTTTACTAAAATTGAACAAAGTTACGGGGAAAGAAATGCTCTATAAGGTCAATTATAATGATCCATTTTCAATCAACGATACATCTATTTTCACGAGTTATATCGATGATGAAAATAAACTATGGATAGGTACTCGAAGAGGTGGAGTAAATCATGCGAGTTTAAATGTTAAACCTTTTAATTATTATCATGAAGATAGCCCCGGAAAAGGATTAATTAGTAGTGAAGTCAGAGCTATCTGTAGAGATAAAAGCGGTAGGCTTTGGATAGGGTCTGAAGAAATGGGGGGTACAATTATAGAATACACTCCCCAAGGCAAAAGATATTCCTATTTCAATAATAAAAATAGCATTGATGGTAGAAGAATTCGTGCGCTTTATTGTGATAGGTATGGTTTTGTATGGATTGGATCAAAAGATGGTCTTGATAGATATGATCCTCATACCAAAACTTTCAAACACTATGCTGCCGATAAGAAGAAACCAGGACATATTGCAAGTCCTGTTATTTATGGTATACAAGAAGACAGTCAAGGTACAATGTGGGTTGGTACTTACGCTGGTTTAGCAAAGTATGATAGAGCTAATGATAAATTTGTGAGTGTATCTCCAGCAATAACTGGAGGAGTTCAAATCCGAGTTATCATGGAAGATCGTCAAAAAAATCTTTGGATCGCAATGGAAGACGGAGGTTTGACAAAGTTGATTCGAACCGCTGATAAATCAGTAAAATTCAAATCCATACGATATGTTCATGTAGAAGGAAATGATAATTCGCTTATTTCTAATCGACTTTATTCACTTGCCGAAGATAGTTCAGGGATGATTTGGATAGCTACAAATATAGGCTTAAGCCGTTTAAATCCTAAAAATAATAAGTTTAAACATTTTTTTATAAAAGATGGTCTGCCAGACGAAATTATTATGGGACTTTTATTTGATGGTAAAGAGTCTATCTGGATAAGCCATAAAAAAGGATTGACCCGAATGAATACCAAAACATTTGATATTCAAAACTTTAATGTAAACGACGGATTACAGAGTAATGAATTCAATCAAAATACTTGTTTTAGAGATAGTAAAACAGGTGAAATGTTTTTTGGAGGTATAAATGGTCTTAATTCCTTCTTTCCAGAGAAGATAAAAATCAATAAATACAAGCCTCAAGTTGTGTTTACCCGCCTAAACGTGATGAATAAAATGTTAGAGCCTGGGACAAAAGTAAACGACAGAGTTATAATGGAAAAATCACTTCTTTGTACTAACGAGATTTCGCTGAGCTGGTGGGACAAAACTTTTAGTATCGAATTTGCCGCTTTGCATTATGCCAATCCACAGGGGAATAAATACAAATACAAACTTGAAGGTATCGATAATGAATGGATATTTAACGATGCTTCTATGCGAAGTGCTTCCTATTCGCAACTTCCATCAGGAACTTATAATTTTAAAGTATATGGATCTAACAGCGACGGTATTTGGAGCGATAAACCAGCCAGTCTTCGTATTATAATACTTCCTCCATCGTGGCTATCCTGGTGGGCAATTACAATCTACATAGCTATTGGAGGCGTTGTTGTCTTATTCATTCATAAATACATAATGTCACGAATTGAACTCAGTAAAAACGAAGAAATTCATCAATCCAAACTTCAATTTTTTACCGGAATCTCACATGAATTCCGTACCCCACTTACGTTGATTATTGATCCATTAGAAAAATTAATTTCCGAAAAACTAGATAATGATACCGTAAAAAAGTACCACATTTTGATGCATCGCAATGCCAAACAATTGCTTTTACTAATTAACCAATTGCTGGATTTCAGAAAATTGGAATCAGGACATCTTACTTTAAATAAGCAGCAATCGGATATTGTTGTTTTTGTAAAAACAGCTGCAGCCGCATTCGAATCAAGAGCAAAAGATAAGGGAATTCAATTTAAAATAGAATCAGCAGTAAAAAGTTTGGATACTTATTTTGATACAGTCAAAATGAATATGGTGCTGAATAATTTGTTATCCAATGCTTTTAAATTCACGCCTAATGGAGGAGAAATTACAGTAAATATTGCTGTTTTAAATGAAGAAAATAGAATGCTAATAATAAAAGTGTACAACACTGGAGTTGGAATTTCAGAAGAAGAGCAGGAGAAAGTTTTTGATCTTTTTTATCAATCAGACAATTCAAATTCGCAACAAGAAGGTTCAGGAGTTGGATTAGCATTGACAAAAGAATTAGTGGAGTTGCATAGCGGAAAAATTTTGGTCGAAAGTAAATTAGGTCAAGGAGCTGCTTTTTCGGTTTTTCTTCCCATCTCAGAAAAACAAGAAGTTTCAAAACCTGAATTTTATCAGCATAAATTTCTTGTCGAAGAAGAAAGTTTGTTAACCAATTCTATTCAGTCTGTTAATTCTTCTGATGATTTGCCTCTGCTTTTAATTGTAGATGACAATGTTGATATTCGTAATTATATAGCGTTGAATTTCAGCAACGACTATCGTGTTATTTTGGCAACTAATGGCTTGGAAGGATTACAGCAAGCTGTGGAATATATTCCTGATCTTGTGGTAAGCGATGTAATGATGCCAGACATGAATGGATTAGAATTATGCCAGAAATTAAAATCAGATGAACGCACGAGCCATATTCCAGTAATTTTACTTACTGCTCGCCAATCAGACGAGTCGAAAGTAGAAGGCTATGAAACAGGTGCTGATGCTTATGTAACCAAACCTTTTAATTCAAATGTACTTCAGGCTCAAATGAGAAATCTTCTTGATCAACGTCAGTGCTTACGAGAACTGTTTTCGAAAGGTTCTGCTATTGAAATCAAGAAAATGTCAATGAATGCCATCGACGAAGCTTTTCTTACTAAAGTAATACAATACATTCATGACAATTTAGAGGACGAAGAGTTTAATATTAATGCGCTCTCAGAATTACTTAATATGAGTCGTTCGCAGTTTTATCGTAAAATAAAAGCACTCACTGATCAATCATTACTTGATTTTGTAACTACCATTCGAATGAATAAAGCATTAGAATATTTGTTAAGCAGTCAATACAATATTTCTGAAATAGCTTATAAAGTTGGCTATAGTATGGCCAGTAATTTCACTAGAACCTTCACACGTTATTTTGGAGTTAGTCCTTCCAAATATATAGATTCTATTAAAAAATAAAGATAAGTATATATTTTTTACAATGAAAATAGTTGCTATTCGAGAAATTCGGGTAGCAACTTTTTTTTGATTTAAAGTTTGAAAATACTCAGTTTATCTGGCTTTATGCTTTAAATTGAATTGTTTTTTATCTGTTTTGAATAGGTCTTTTTTTACTCTTGAGATTAGTTTTGTAATTCACTTTTTGATTAGGATAATCTTAAATTAATAAATATTGATTAATCTAATTAGGAGTTCAATAAATAGTAAATCCATAGTCTTTTTATCTTTTTGAAAGGAAACCTAAGAGTTAAAATTAGTAGAATCATATCTTTAAATAAAAAACTTAAATTCTAATTATGATAACATTTGTAAACATGAAAAACATTTTAAATCAATTATTAACAGCTACCTTATTTGTAAGCTCATTACCAACTTTTGGACAAGAACTTTATCCAATAAAAAAAACGGATCGTTTGTGGCATAATGAGCAACTGGAAGTTCGTTATAAACCAGAGGGAACCGATTTTGTCATTACAAACGGCAACAGACTTTTTACCCGTGCACTTTATGGTACTCATTCAGCATTTAGAGTAGAAACAGGTGACCGACCTGAATTTGCTTTATATATGCCAGGTATGGGTGGGAATTTTAAATTAGGGATATCTAGTAGTAATACAAATGCTAAGTGGTTAACAAAAGCAAAAACTATCACTGCAAGATACAGAGCAGGGTCTATGCTATATACAATTGAAGATCCAATCCTTGGCAAAGGAAAACTTTTATTGGAAGTGCTGGCTATGTCAGATGCTGAGGGATTTATTATAAAAGCCCGCTTTGAGAATGTAAAAACGCCTGTTACTTTATTTTCGGCTTTTGGAGGTGCAACTGGTAAAAGCTTTAGTAGAGAGGGAGATATGGGCCCCGATCCTGAATCAAGTTTTTATCTAAAACCAGAGTATTGTAAGGATAATAATTATGCTATCGAAAAAGAAGCCTTTACTTTGAAATACGGTTCAGGTGTCGAAATAGGTCAGGATGGACGCTATTATACAGAAGATTTGAATCAGCCGTCCAAGAAATCAAAAGAGCGTCTATTGGTGGGAAGTTTTCCAGTTGGGACAATATTAAAAATTGGGGATGCTACAAAATTAGACTCGCCGCAAGATTTTTTTAATTCGAAAACAGAAAATGCTCCCGCATTGGTTGGAAAAATAAATATAAAAACCAATATCGATTATTATTTCTCAATCCACAATCCGGTTACTAAACCAGTATTTAAGAATAGTGAACTCCCACGATTGCATGTACAGGCAGAGGCAGTAAGAAAATCAATTGCTGATCGAATTACCATCAATACACCTGACCCTTACATCAACACTATTGGAGGAGCATTGGCTATAGCATCAGATGCTACTTGGGAAGCCCCTTCCTATTTACACGGTTCTATTGGTTGGCGTAACCGTTTGAATGGTTGGCGTGGTGCATATACGGCTGATGCATTGGGTTGGCATGATCGAGCCAAAATGCATTTGGAAAGTTATGTTAAATCTCAAGTAACAAGTCCAGCAAGTGGACCTATCATTGCAGACACAGCGCACAATTTGTCTCGAAGTCTGGAAAAATTAGGAGTGGGAATGTTTACCAGCGGTTATATCAGTAGGCTTCCTAATGGTGAAAAAATGTCAGCGCACCATTACGATATGAATATGGTATTTATCGACATTATGCTTCGCCATTATGAATGGACGGGAGACAGAGCATTTTTAAAAGAAACCTGGCCAGTATTGAAGCGTCATTTGGAATGGGAAACTCGTAATTTTGATCCTGACAGAGATGGTTTATATGATGCTTATGCAGTGATTTGGGCAAGTGATGCTTTGCAGTATAGTGGCGGTGGTGTGGCGCATTCATCTGCCTATAACTATTTTTCTTTTTCAAAAGCAGCACAAATAGCAACTATTCTTGGAGAAGATCCAACTCTTTATCGTAACGAAGCTGATAAAATTTTGAAAGCAATGAATGCCCATTTATGGATGAAAGACAAAGGTTCATTTGCCGAATATAAAGATGCAATGGGTAATCGATTGTTGCATACTGCACCAGCATTATGGACAGTTTATCACAGTATGGATTCTGAAACAATGAATCCATTTCAAGCCTATCAAAGTTTACGTTATGTAGATAATGAAATACCGCATATCCCAGTAAAAGCAAAAGGTTTAGAGGATGAGGGTTATTATACTTTATCTACTACTAAATGGATGCCTTATGAGTGGTCGTTAAACAATTCGGCATTAGCAGAATCTATGCATACAGCGCTTGCCAACTGGCAAGGAGGTCGTACAGATGAAGCCTATAAATTATTCAAAAGTGAAGTACTAAGCTCGATGTACCTTGGCGGAAGTCCTGGTAACTTTGTACAAATATCACATTTTGATGCGGTAAGAAATGAAGCCTACCGTGATTTTGGAGATCCAATTGGTATGTTTTCCAGAGCTTTGGTAGAAGGTCTTTTTGGTATTGTACCTAATGCTTTGAGCAATACGCTTAACATTCGCCCAGGATTACCTTCTTCATGGAATTATGCCTCTTTTTCTACACCTGATATTTCGTTTGATTTTAAACGTAGTAATCAATCGGATGTTTATACATTGGTACCTACATTACATAAAAGCCTTAATTTAAAATTCCAAGCTATTGCACAAGGTCAGGTCAAAAACATTACCATAAATGGGAAATCGGTTAGTTGGAAAAATATAGATTCGGCTGTCGGTAAACCAGTAATCGAAATTAATGCACCAGCAGCTGACAAATATGTTATCAATATTATTTGGCAAGGGAATAAACCAGTGTTGCCAACTGCTGAAAAAAGCTATGCAATTGGAAGTGTCATCAGTGAAAAATTTGCAGATGCAAAAGTTTTAAGCGTGAATGACCTACAAAATGTATTGAAAAATATTGAGACCACAGCATCAGGATTTACTGCTAAAGTAGAGGCATCAGTTGGAAATTATACCGTGTTTGTGCAATTACAACAAGGGGAATTATCGTGGTGGATGCCTATTTGTTTCAATGTAGAAAAAGCTGTTACGCTAGTTACAGGAAAGGATTCAGAAGAAAACAGCAATAGTTTTACATTACAGAATAATACAAGTAATGCTGTAAAAGCAATTGTAAAAGTTAACGGCTTTAGTACATCTGTTGATATTCCATCAGGTCAAAATAGTACAGAAATAGTAGTTCCAGAAAATAATCTGATTACGGGAACCAATCAGGTAGTTATCCAATTGCTAAACGGAGAAACGCTTACTGAGTCATTATACAATTGGAAAGTGACTACAAAAGGTAAATTAGAAAACGTGAATATTACAGGATATTTTAACGATAAAGTAACCCAAATCTTCAGGAATAAATATCTTTCGCCAAGACCGCAGGTTACCACTTTACAACTTCCATGGCAAGGAATTGGTGATTGGCCGCACTCTTTAAGGACATTTGATGTTGACGATAGTGGGTTGCGTAAATTAGCCGGAGTGAAAAATAGTATTACACTTCCTCAAGGCATTTCATTTGCTACTCCAGGAGTAGAAGGTACTAACAATATTCTATTCACATCACAATGGGATAATTATCCAACAGAGAAATCTATTCCGCTTACAGGAAATGCTTCTCATGCGTGGTTTTTAATGGCTGGTTCTACTAACCCTATGCAAAGCCAGTTTGATAATGGTATTTTAATTGTAGAATATACTGATGGGACAACAGATTCTCTGGTGTTACGAAATCCAGAAACATGGTGGCCTATGGAACAGGATTATTATACTGATGGATTTGCCTTTGCCTTAAAAAGGCCACGTTCTACACGTATCCATTTAAAAACAGGATCTATTGTTTCTGGAGAGGAATCTAAAGCTAATTATAATGGAAAGGTAATTGATGGAGGTGCTGCAACAGTTTTGGATATGCCACTAAATCCATCGAAAACGCTAAAAAAAATTACTCTTAAAACAATTGCTAATGATGTTGTAATAGGATTAATGGCGGTGACGCTCTTGCGATAATGAAGTCTCTTTTTCCCTTGCAGGTATTTGGATGTATTAAAAACGATACCTGCAAGGTATTCAAATCTATTAGTGCCTAATATAAAAATGAGTATAAGTAGTCACCGTCGTCCGTTTCTGTAAGTGTTCCCGCCAGATAGTCTTTATAATATATAGCTGCTTTTCTCATGCGTTCTCCTTGTCAATTTTGGATAATTCTCTTGCATTTACTGGTGCCAA
>NZ_JBCFQK010000041.1:0-8004 GCF_041729735.1 Flavobacterium magnesitis
TCATGAGTTATTACTTACCACTAAATACTAAAGCAAAGCCAACTTAGCGTTAACTAAACTAATCTATTTTTTTTATAATCCAATATTGCTCAGACCTACATCTAGAATTTTTAGACAACCGAAGATGGGTTTTAGACAATCCAATTGTTCCAAAAGGCGATATCCTAATTTTGGCGGGAGACATTGTGCTTTTTAAGGAAATGCACCAACATCAAAAATTCTTTGATTATGTATCCGAACTTTTTGAGCATAGCTTTTGGATTCCTGGTAATCATGAATATTACAATTCGTATATCTCCAAAAGAAGTGGTGCTTTTGAGGAGCAAATAAGGGACAATGTTACTTTGTTAAACAATACGGTAAAAATCATCAATGGAGTAAGACTGGTATTTTCAACCTTATGGTCTCACATTTCGGAAGCAAAACAATTAAGTATCGAACAAAGCCTTTCAGATTTCAGAGTAATTCGAAAAAATGAAAAAAGACTAACTGTAGGAGACTATAACCAACTCCATCTGGAAAGCAGCTTATTTTTAGAAAAAACTTTCCAAACTAAAACAAATAAGCCAACTATTGTTGTAACCCACCACCCTCCTACTTTTATCAATTATCCTGAGAAATATGCCCATAGCAACATAAATGAAGTTTTTGGAACAGAAATGTCTGGTTTTATAGAAGAAAGCGAAATAGACTATTGGATTTATGGCCACCATCATTGCAATGTAGAAGATTTTAGCATTGGAAAAACAAAATTAATTACCAATCAATTAGGCTATATTAAATACAATGAGAATGAAAACTTTAATAACAGTGCTGCGTTTTCAATAGAATAAACTAAAAACCAATAGAATAAACCTGTAATAGTATAATAAAGCAACTAGGTTTATTATATAATTATATTTGTATGATATATCAATCACTAAAACCAAATTAAGCACTTTATGAATGATAAACAATACATTGACTAGGTTGCATCGAGTGATGTTGCACTGGCACAAACCATTGGAGCATTTATAAAACACCACAGCTTAGTACAAAATAGAACTCAGGAAGAAGTCGCTAATAAAGCAAACATAAGCCACTCAATAGTAAGTGTATTAGAAAAAGGTGAAACCATTACAGTACCTAACCTTTTACAAGTACTAAGAGTTTTAGATTACTTTATATAATGGATGTTTTCAAAATTCAAGAGCAAATAAGCCCAATTAAAATGGCAAAAAAAACAACGTGCTAGAAATAATGATAGCAACAATTCAAAAATATCGGACTGCTAATAATTACAACCGCTTTTATTAAAATATGGGATGAAACAGTGGGTGCTGTAGCCTGGAATGTAGAAACAAGAATGGCACGTTTTGAATACGATTCTAAATTCATAACAAAAAAAGCAACCAATCTAAGGGTCAAAGTGTTACTCAAAAAACTACATTCTACACAAAGACAATCCGAGACTTCGAGAAGCAGTTTATATTCACATTGAACATTTAATCGGCGAAAAATCATTTGCAAACGACTTATCCTTCATAGAAATAGACCAACTAAAAAGTGAGGATTTAGAAGATGATGGCGTAATTGAATTATACAATTTGAAATTCTTCATTGACTACTTTAAACACGATTAACTTTCGGCAATAAATACCATTTACTGCCAAAAGTTAACTAATAAATTATGCTTCGAACCACTAGCTAACAAAAAAACAAACCTGTTTTATACAATAAATTGCTTTAGTTTACAATCATTATTTTAGTTTCCTATGTAAAATACATCGCATATCGCAATATGCAATATAAAAAACATCCATTATATAACTTTGGCAAAAATGATTCTTTTTGCCAAAGTTATACTGAATCTAAAAACAGCTGTTATTCCAGACCTAAACTCGATATTTGTTTGAAATAACATACATCAAATAAGTCAACTAGTAAAGAATAAAACTTCGCAAAAATGTTCAAAATTGAAGATGCATTAGATTGAAGTTAATCCTAAAAAAATGAATAGTTTATCTTATTATTTTTCAATTTCTTTGTATTATATTTTCTACTTATGCTCAACCCAACCGAAATAAAATCAATAGTAGCTTCCGGAGAAGGCTACAATGCCGAATTCAAAGTCAGTATTCCAAGTAAAATAAAAGAGATTACAGAAGAAGTGTGTGCATTTGCAAATGCTTCTGGCGGTGTTGTTTTAATTGGCGTTGATGATGCTAATAATATCAAAGGAATAACTATTGACAATGCTAAACGTTCTGCAATACAAAACTCTATAAACGAAATATCCCCAGTATTAAAATGTGATTTTAATATTGTTGAAGTTGATGGTAAAGATTTAGCAGTAATAGAAGTTCCTTCAGGGCAAAACAAACCTTATGTTCTTTCTGGTGCAATTTATGTACGTCAAGGTCCCAATTCTCAGAAACTTACAACAGTTGAAGAAATGAGAGACTTTTTCCAACAAGCAGACAAAATTTATTTTGATGATGCAACTTGTAAAGATGCTGACATAGAGAAAGACATTGCAAAAGAAAACATCAAAACATTTAGATTTGAAGCAGGCTTGGTCAATGCAACTTCAGACGAGCAATTATTTACCAATCTAAAATTAATAACAAATGATGGCCAATTAAAAAACGGAACCGTTTTATTTTTTGGAAGTAATCCTGAAAAGTTTTTTGAAAAAGCAGTAATTCGTTGTGTAGTTTTTGATGGTATCGATAAACGTTACATCATAGATGATAAAGTAATGACTGGAACACTTTACCAGCAATATCAAAAAAGTATGGTTTGGTTAAAGTCAAAATTGGATGTAAGATATGATATTGAAGGCGAAGGTGGTAAACCAAGAAAAGAATTATGGGAAATTCCAGAAATAGCTTTTAAAGAAACAATTATAAATTCTTTAGCTCATCGGGATTATTATGATAAAGGAGCTAGAATAACTATTGAGGTTTTTGATGATCGTGTAGAAATTAGTAATCCTGGTGGCTTAGTAAGTGCCGTGCCAAGAAGTGAATTTGGTAAAAGAAGTGCAAGCAGAAACCCTTTAATTTTCGGACTATTTGAAAGAATGCGATTAGTAGAACAAATCGGTTCAGGAATAACTCGTATTAGAGATGTAATGAACGATGAAAGACTAACTCCACCGGAATTTAATATCGATGGAATGTTTACAGTTATACTACGAAGACCTATCGAATTTGAAAAGTGGGTAGAAAGGTGGGTAGATAATCTCTCTGAAAACAGAATTAAAATTTTGAAAAATATTTATAAAAATCCAAAAATTTCAAAAAGAGAACTTGAAGCTATAATTGGCTTAAGTGGTTCTGCCATTGATAAAAATATAGATTTTTTGAGAAATTTTGAACTTTTAGAACGAAAAGGAAATACCAAAAGCGGACATTGGATTATCAAATTCAAATTACCCTAGGTGGGTAGATAAGGTGGGTAGATAAATCATTTACAAAAACTCATTATCTCATTCACCTGCACAAAAACCGTCTTAAGTCCAAGTATTCCTAAAGCAAGTGCTGCCGTTTGCTTCATTTCGCTAATTTCATTTTTAATCACTAGAATACTTTTTCGTTTAGTGATAAAATGAAGTTTTAGTTTCCAATTGACACTCCTTCCCAACGCTCCAAAAGTTTTTGTATGCCAGAAATTAATCACTCCGAAAGATAAATGGTGCAAAGCAACAAAAACTTTTCCCAAAGCTTCTTTACATAATGTGGCATTATAGTGCATGTACTACTTCCCTACTCTAAATGAAATTTAAGGATGCACTATAATAACATTATGTAAAAAAGCCGCACACCCAACGCGCTTGCCAGTGGCTCCAGGACAACATTTTTTTGCAGCTCCCATCGCATCACCCAGCTACAAAAAATACCGTCCTTCGCCACTGGCTTTAACAATGTTCTGTATTCCATATGAAACTTTACAATTATCACTGCTTTTAGGAACGTTTGCGTTAACTGTCTTTATAAGCTTTGTGTTTAAATAGGAAGTAGTTGCATTGCTTTTGTAAGTGCTTTATCAATTCCATAGCAATTTTCCGTCTGAATACTGGAAAGGGAATACTGACCACTAGTTAAGCACCCACAAAACCAAAATCCCCAACAAGAGTATTTCTTTTTATTTGCCAAAACATCAAAATACATTGTTTCCGCAATAGCTGATGCCTTTCTATATAATAAACAAAATCTTCTGAACACTAAAAGCAGAAAACAGAACACTAACTCTGGCACCAGCTATCACAAAAACAATCAGAACATCCCGATAAGCAAATAAAAAAAATACCCTTGCCTGCGCTACTGCCCCATCGCACTCGGTAAGTATCAGTTGTTTTTTGAAGATGCCTTCCTTTTCCATAAGACAATATACTGCTGACTGAAAACTGCCACTGCCGACTGACCAAAAAGCATCCTCAAAAATCACATAGTAAAAAAGAGTATCAAATTTTTCAGCCGGATAAAAAACGTTTTTAGTATTTGATTTGGATTTTTCATCCGTCCAAAAAATTAGATACCCTTTCAAGAACATTCCTGCATAAATCAACACTCATTAATTCAAAATTTCATCCAAACACACAACGAAAATTTGATTAGATATTTCAAAATAAAAAATAAAAAAAAGAGAGCAAAGCTAAGTTCCAGGTATTCAAAAAAGCAAGTTCAAGCCCTGCGGGTTTCATAAAAAATCTCCACCCTTACATTTCCAGTTGAATATTTTGCTGAACACTAAAAACTGCCTATTGAAAACTTCTATTTAGGGTAGTATTTTTTCTGAAAAACTTGCTTTTTTGAAACCTTCCACTTGAAGAACGGCTTTCTTTTTTTTCTTTTTCTTTTGAAAAAATTTAATGGTGCAGAGCGCAGCGAGGCACTCAGTAATTCATTAGAAACAGCAAGGAAATAAGAAGAAAAGCTAATCTTTAAATCCGAAGCTATGCCAAATTTTATCATCAAGACCCACCAAAAAGACACGCTTTACAATAAGCCTCACTTATTCATTCTTAACAAAGGGATGAACAGCGGTAAACCCCAAAAAGAGCCATTTGCTAATAGTTTTGTAGTCATTTTTCAAAATGAGGAAGATTGTGAGAATATTTATTTTGTGGCTTACAGCTTATGGAAAACCAAGTTTTGGCATCCATTTTTAGTAGGTTCTGTTATTCCGTTTTTACGCCTTCAAAATTTTTCAAAAGAATTCAATGGTAAAGCCAGTTTGATGATGCAGGAACACGAAGAGCATCTAAAACAAGTGGCGGCCTTAAAATTGCTGGAACAAAAAGAAAAACAATTCCACCAGAACATCAATCTTATTAACGATATGCGTAGGGTTATTTTGTACCGCTATTGCAAGAAAAACTAAATAATTAATTTTTAAAATTACTCCTATGAGCATTTTTTTATTATTCCAAACAGATAATTGGAAATCAAGAGCATCAAGAGTATTTTTTGGTGCTTTTGACAGCAGAAACAAAGCAATTGACTTTGCAAAATACAATGATTTGTACTGCCATAATTCCGAAGTAGTGGTAGTTGAGGTGGTACTCAACCAATTTGGTGAAATCTAAAATCTCCATCTACGACTATTTCATTCTTGTAAAAAATTTTTATGTTGAAAGTTCTACTATACTATATTCTGGTACAACAAAAAAGAAACATTCTGTAAACACACCAACCTTAATACTGTTGGTATAGTTATGAGTATAGAAGATTAAATTTGTTTATTAATAACTATATGACATCTCAGTAATTACTTGATAATGAAACAATTTATTTAATTGTAGGATTTATTACAGCGATTAATTAAATTAGTAGTCTATAAACTTAAAAATTAATAAAATGGGAAAATTTGTAATTACAAAAAGAAGTAATGGAGAATTTCAATTCAATTTGAAAGCGAATAATGGACAACCAATTCTTGCTAGTGAAGGATACACAACCAAAAGTGCTTGTGAAAATGGCATAGAATCTGTAAAACGTAATTCACAAGACGAGAATAAATTCGATAGAAAAACTTCCTCTAACGGTAAACCCTATTTTAACCTAAAAGCTACGAATGGTCAGATTATTGGAACTAGTGAAATGTATGAAAGTACAGCAGCTCGTGACAATGGCATAGCTTCAGTTAAATCTAATGCTCCTGATGCCTCTGTAGAAGACTTAACAAATTAACTTCCATATTATTCATAAAATGTAAAAAAGCCTGATCTCACGACCAGGCTTTCATTTTGTTTAACCCAAAGGTCACCACAACTAGGGCTAAACTTATTTTTTGTGCTTCTTATTCAAGCTTTTAAGTAGTAACGAAATCATAAAACTGACAACTGCTCCAACAGTGGCTAATACCGCTGTTTTTACAATATCTTCAGATTGAATATTAGGTATCATACTTAAAAATGTGCCTCCAGCAGTTCCCATCAAGGTATGGTTATTGGCTGTCATCAGTGGTACTAAGCTGACTTGCAGCTGACAAAACACCTCCAGCTACTGCAATATAACCTCCTATAGTAGTGACTATTACAGGCAGTGCAATGGGAGCTGTTAAGATAGTTCCGCCAATAGCAGCCATAGCCAAACCAACATTTCGAAGCACTTTAAAAAACTTTGGTGTGGGAGCTGATGCTCTAGTGATAATTTTTTTCATAATCTTTTCTAATTTGTCATCCTGATCCCGACTTTTCGGGAGAAGGATCTATTCAATAATCAATTCAACACTTTCCTTACGGTCTAAGGCCTTATAAACAATGTCTTTTAACTTTGTAAAAGCTTTTCGGGACATCAAACCTAATCCAGGTCCAGAAAGTTTGGTTACTGGAGCAATACAGCCTTGCAATTCCTTTTGGGCATTGTTGGCTGGATGAAATAGAATAAACTTTCTATTGGGCACATCTACCAATTCCAAATGCCATTTGTATTTAGTACTATATCGCTTTCTTATAAAATATTTCCCCTCAGGAACACAGGAAACCTTCGTTTCGTTCATCTTCCACGGCAATTCAATGGTATTACAAATCAATTTGCCTTCGCATTCGAGTTTACCATTGGTTCCTTCAGGGAAATAAGTTCTAGTTAAAAACAAAACCATAATTCTGATTTCTAATTTCTAACTTCTGCTTAAACTCCTCCATTAACTTGAATCAGCGCTAATGGGTTGTATGCTCCATTTTTCAAAGAATACATACTACCATTCACTTGCTGATAAAACTCAAGTCCTAAAGCCAAAAACAAAGGTTTAGTACTGTTTGGAGTAACAGTATTTACTTGGTTAATCACAGCTGTAGCGGTAGCATCCCAAGCTAAAATGGCTGTTTCTGCATGTTGTTCTACAAAAGTTTCATTCTCAAAATCAACTTCCACACCAGCTGAAATAATTTTGAAATGAGTAGTTCCCCCTGGAGCAGCAATCATGTTGGATGGAATAAAAGATGGGATATCCACCGTAATTTCACCAGTAACCCTGTCGATGCTTCCAGTATAAGGAGCAAACAAACTAGTCCCTAGTTTTCCTCGAATGTTAAATTCAAATCCTGCTAACAATTCTGCCTCACCATCAATTACGTTTCGCAATCCACGTTCGTTAGTAGAATCAGCCTGAATCACCTTAACCATAGATTGCGTCAAACGACTCACCATTCGACTATCAGCAGAATTCAGTAACAATACACGTAAAGCGGTTCTCAATACTTTACCAGCCTTCCCTGCTCTACCAAATTCAGAACCATTTTCTCGTGTTCTTTGAAACGCAGGATCAGTCGCGATTCTGTTAGCGTCAATTCCGCCTTTTTCTCTCGCTAAATGACCATCCTGCGTTTTATAAAAAGTAATATCTCCAATAGTACCTTTTAATTTAATTATGCCTTTTTGCCTTGCCATAATTCCTGAAATTTAGATTAATAAATGTTTCAATTTCCCTCAATCATCTTCCTGTTGCAACATTTTAGATTGAATTTGAAACAAAGATTACACTTAAACTAATGAGTTAAATCAAGCTAATGTTCCA
>NZ_JBCFQK010000042.1:0-5252 GCF_041729735.1 Flavobacterium magnesitis
GCACTTTCAGTGCAGAGTGGTTTAGTTAGTCAGCTAAAGCAGACTGTCATGTTACTTTTTATAGCCGTCTAAGGCTGTTTTTCGCCCAATAGTTCTAGTGATAATATCTTTCTCTAAACTCCAACCACGAGCTGGCGAATATTCTCTGCCGTACCAAATAATTTGCAGGTGTAAATCGTTCCAAATTTCCTCAGGAAACAAACGTTTGGCATCTTTTTCAGTTTGAACAACATTTTTTCCATTCGATAAATTCCATTTGTACATCAATCGATGAATGTGAGTATCTACAGGAAATGCCGGAACACCAAAAGCTTGTGACATGACCACACTAGCCGTTTTATGCCCAACAGCTGGCAATGCTTCTAAAGCTTCAAAACTTTGTGGCACCTTGCCATCGTGTTTTTCGATTAGAATATGTGATAAACCATGAATTCCTTTAGATTTCATTGGTGATAAACCACAAGGACGAATGATTTCCTTAATTTCCTCCACAGACATTTTTACCATATCATACGGATTATCAGCTTTAGCAAAAAGGATTGGTGTGATTTGGTTGACTCTCACATCGGTACATTGAGCCGAAAGTAAAACCGCAATCAACAACGTATAAGGATCTTTATGATCTAGCGGAACTGGAATAGTAGGGTAGAGCTCTTTTAACGTATTTATAACAAATGTTACCCGTTCTTGTTTGGTCATTTAGTTTAAATTTGAGATGTAAAGAAAAGGAATTTCAATAGCAATTTCAAAAATCAATTACAATATCAATAGAAAAACACAAAATTACCAAATAACAAATAAGTCTTAGTGAACTTTGCGAAAGCCTTGCGAACTTTGCGGTTAAACAAAAAAAACATGACAACATTAAAAAAAGGCGATAAAGCTCCCGATTTTTTTGGGGTAGACCAAGACGGGAAGCCACATCAATTAGAAGATTATAAAGGAAAAAAATTAGTTGTTTTCTTTTATCCAAAAGCCAGTACGCCAGGTTGTACTGCTGAAGCCTGCGATTTAAGAGATAATTTTGAGCGTTTTAAGGCTAATAATTACGCCCTGCTAGGTGTAAGTGCCGATTCGGCAAAAGCACAGGCTAAATTCAAAGATAAATACGAATTTCCATTTCCTTTATTGGCCGACGAAGAAAAAGAAGTCATTCAGGCATTTGGTGTTTGGGGACCTAAAAAGTTCATGGGACGCGAATACGACGGCATTCATAGAACTACTTTTGTAATCGACGAAAACGGAATTATCGATGAGGTTATCGAAAATGTAAAAACCAAAGAGCACGCTAGTCAGATTTTAAAATAAACTAAAACGCCACAAGAGAATTTCTTTGTGGCGTTTTTTATAATTAAGGTATTGTTTTTTATTCAACTAATTTTTTTCGGGATCGTAGCCAAAAAGGCGTTGTTGTTTAATGATTTCTGAAACCCCTTCAGGCAGCATTGGTTCCCAGCCTGGTACTCCGTGGCTAATCATTTTTAGCACTTCGCGTGAAAACACTTTTAGGTTTTCAGGGTTGTATTCTTTTATATCAATTACTTTTCCGTTGAATTTAAAGAATTTGTACAGTTCTTTCATTCGTGGATGTACTTTTAAGTTTTCTGAAGTGGTAATCTCTCCATTTTCGTCTAACATTGGATATAAAAACACTTTCATGTCTCTAAAGAATAATTTTCCAAAAGCCTCCAGAATTCCACCACTTAAATGACGATAGTATTTTTCGTCAAAAATATCAACTAAGTTGTTGACACCCATGGCAAGACCCATTCTGGCCTTAGTATAATTAGCAAAATATTCTACTACTTTATAATATTCCTGAAAATTGGAAATCATTACCGTTTGTCCTAAAGAACAAAGTAATTCGGCGCGATCCATAAAATCTCTTTCGTCAATTTCGCCATCCGAACGTAAGTTAGACAAGGTAATTTCGAAAATAACCAAAGTATTTTCTTTGTCCACTTTGTTTTCTTCAATAAACATACGCATCGATTTCTCGTACATGTCCATGTTTACCTTAGTAACTGGACGGAAACTTCCTCTAAGTGCAAGAAGGTTTTTCTTGTATAAAATAGAAGCGGGAAGAATGTTTTTTCCTTTTGGATTGAACATTACGGCATCGGTCATTCCGTTTTTGACTAATTGCAAACTGATTAAACGGTTGTCTACATCAGCAAATCGAGGTCCGGAAAAATTGATGGTGTCAATCTCTAGTTGGTCTTTGTCTAAATGATCGTATAAATAACGCAACAATTTCTTAGGATCGTTGTATTTATAATAAGCGCCGTAAATTAAGTTTACCCCTAGAATTCCCAGAGTTTCCTGTTGTAATTTGGCATCCGTTTCTTTAAAACGAATGTGAAGTATAATTTCGTTATACTCTTCGCTAGGATCAATTTGGTAACTAATTCCTACCCAACCGTGACCTTTAAATTGTTTTGCGAAATCTATTGTTGCTACCGTATTAGCATAACTAAAAAACATTTTGTGAGGATGCTTTTCTCTATTGAGTCGTTTTTCTATAAGATCTACTTCGTGAGAAAGCATTTTTTTTAGGCGGTTTTCAGTAACATAACGACCGTCTTTTTCAACACCATAAACGGCATCACTAAAATCTTTATCGTATGCCGACATTGCTTTTGCTATAGTTCCTGATGAACCACCCGCTCTAAAAAAATGTCTTACTGTTTCCTGACCTGCACCAATCTCGGCAAATGTTCCATAAATATTTTCATTTAAATTGATACGTAGTGCCTTGTCTTTTATTGAAGGGACTTGTGCAATTACTCTGTCTCCTTTTAGTTTTATTTCGCTACCCATTTTTTTTGTTTAAATTTATGTATTTGCCTGATGTTACAAAGTTAATTAAATAGCTAGCCTTATGAAAGAGAAATAATCCTATTTTTGTGAAAAAAATAAGATTTGAAGGTATATTTTTTAGGTACAGGTACTTCTCAAGGCATTCCAGTTATAGGAAGTGATCACCCCGTGTGCAAAAGTACGGATAGTAAGGACAAAAGGCTTCGGGTTTCGGTATTGATTCGCTGGGATAATTATTCGTATGTTATAGATTGTGGTCCTGATTTTAGACAGCAAATGCTAACTTCAGATTGCCAGAAAGTAGACGGAATTATTTTTACTCATGAGCATGCGGATCATACTGCTGGTTTAGATGATATTCGACCATTTAATTTTAGACAAGGGGAAATGCCTATTTATGCACACCAACGCGTTATTGATAATATGAAAATGCGTTTTGACTATGTTTTTGAAACAGTCAATAAGTATCCGGGAGCTCCTTCGGTAAAAACGATTGAAGTAGTCAATAATGAATCTTTCGCTATCGGAGACAAAATAGCTATTCCAGTTAATGTGTCGCATGGTGGTCTTCAGGTTTTTGGATATCGCATTGATGATTTTGCTTATTTGACTGATGTAAAAACGATTGAAGCTGCTGAAATCGAAAAACTAAAAAACTTGAAAGTTTTAGTGGTGAATGCTTTACGCGAAGAATATCACTTTTCGCATTTTAGTTTACAAGAAGCCTTGGATTTTATTGCTTTGGTAAAACCAGAAAAGGCTTATTTAACCCATATAAGTCATATTATGGGCTTTCATGAAGAAGTGCAACAAAAGCTTCCTGAGAATGTATTCCTTGCTTATGATAATTTAGAAATCACTTTATAATAATTTTACAATGAAAAAATCATTTCTGCTTTATGCCTTTATTTTATTGGTATTAATTAATATTTTTACCTACTCTTTTTTAAATAGTGAAGTAAAGTTTGAGCAAAACAGATACGAGAAAACTACAAAAAGATTAAAAGATAGTTTGAATTCAATGACTACAAAGTTGAATGATGCCAATTATTTTTCTTTGGAAAAAAACGAAAATGCTCAAAATTATTTTGATTCGGCTGTAGCCAATAAAACTATTGCTTACGAAAAGTTAATTCCCGTAGTAAAAGAAAGATTAATGGATTTGAATGCGAATCCAAAGGGAAATCCTTACGTGGGACAAGATCAAATAGGAGTGAATAAATTTGTAATCAACAAAGTAAAAGTATTAAATCACCGCTGGATTATTGCTGATTATAGTGATGGTAAAATGTGGGGAGAAGTGCTGTTGAAATATTTTGTAAATGAAGATGAAAGTATTTCTTTTGAAGTGATACAATCTTTGCTTTATGCGCAATAATATTCTTTGATATTTTCAAATGATTATGAATTTAAAACCATATAAGTAATATGAATAATTTATTGTCGTATAACACTATCACTTTAACTTATGTGATCTACTTTAATAAGTAAGAAACTGGACAAAGAAAAGCTTATATGACTTATATGTTTTAAAAACAGACATTATTCTATTCCTTAAATTACAATGTTTTTCAAAACAAAAATCCCATCTCGTTTAGAACAAGATGGGATTTTTAATATATTCAGAATCAAATTATTTTCTTTTGATCACTCTTTCTACGGCTTCCACAATAGCTTGATTGTTTAGCTTGTATTTTTCCATTAATTGTTCAGGAGTTCCAGACTCACCAAAACTATCTTGAACCGCTACAAATTCTTGCGGAGTAGGGTTGTTTAACGCTAATACACCAGCAATGCTTTCTCCAAGACCACCAAGATAATTGTGCTCTTCAGCCGTTACGATACATTTCGTTTTAGCTACCGATTTTAATATAGCTTCTGCGTCTAATGGCTTAATGGTGTGGATGTTGATTACTTCAGCAGAAATTCCTTTTTCTTCTAATTTTTCAGCAGCAATTAAAGCTTCCCAAACTAAGTGACCTGTAGCAACAATTGTTACATCAGTACCTTCGTTTAACATAATTGCTTTACCAATGATGAAAGGCTCATCAGCAGGAGTAAAGTTAGGTACAACCGGACGTCCAAAACGCAAGTAAGCTGGGCCATGGTGATCAGCAAGTGCAATTGTAGCCGCTTTAGTTTGGTTGTGGTCACAAGTGTTGATTACCGTCATTCCTGGTAACATTTTCATCAAACCGATGTCTTCAAGAATTTGGTGCGTAGCTCCATCTTCTCCTAAAGTTAATCCAGCGTGAGAAGCACAGATTTTTACGTTTTTATCAGAATAAGCAACCGATTGACGAATTTGGTCGTAAACTCTTCCTGTAGAAAAGTTAGCAAAAGTTCCTGTAAAAGGAATTTTTCCACCAATAGTTAATCCAGCAGCAATCCCAATCATGTTTGCTTCCGCAATCCCGATTTGGAAAAAACGC
>NZ_JBCFQK010000043.1:0-5095 GCF_041729735.1 Flavobacterium magnesitis
TTTAATTGATGACCAATATACTACTTGTCTATACCAATCTAAAAGTTTTCCTCTGCTTGTGATTAGATTAAAAAATAAACGAAAAATAATATAATAAATGTTAACTAAGTAAATATTGATTACATATTTGTCATAACTGAAATAATATAAAATAGATGAAATTATTATTAAGTAAACAATAGGAGTTAATACACGAATTAAAAAATTTAGAGCGGGTGCTTCTTCGGCTTTTACAAAGATTGATATTCCCATATAGCCAATAGAGTAGGAATGTTTTCCTATCCAATTAATTAAAAAGAATAAAATAACTCCAAATGTAAATTGTACAAAAAAAATATCCATAAATTTTTTCTAAAATTAGTTAAGCATTGTCAATTTATAGTTTAAATTGGTTTTGTACTATAAAATATTTTATTATTTGTTTCTCAAATATATAGATAATTATTTACAAATAAGAACTTGATGATTTTGTGTATCTATAACGGTTTGAAGAGCAGTACGGAGTTTCATCCTTTGTCGGAAGTAGAAACTGGACGGTTTTGGTTTGTTTAAAATCGGTGTCAATCTGTTTTATCCGTAAAATCGGTGGGCTGTTTTCAATGGCAATAACAATAACAAAAAAACAATTTCAATAGCAAAGAAAATTCAATTTTAAACAGAATTATTTATTCTTCTTCGCTTTAATCATCATTTCCAATTGATCCCAAAGTTCTTCGGGTATGGCTTCCAATAGATTGAATTGTCCTGCGCCTTTGAGCCATTCGCCACCATCAATTACCACGACTTCGCCGTTGATGTAGGCAGAAAAATCAGAAACTAAATAAGCAGCTAAATTGGCTAATTCCTGATGGTCGCCAACGCGTTTTAGTGGCACTTTTTTAGCCATGTCAAATTTTTCGGCAAGATCTCCCGGGAGTAATCTGTCCCAGGCGCCTTTGGTAGGAAATGGTCCTGGTGCAATGGCATTGGTGCGGATGCCGTATTTAGCCCATTCTACGGCAAGACTTCGAGTCATGGCGAGAACACCCGCCTTAGCGGTAGCACTTGGCACGACATAAGCCGAGCCTGTCCAGGCATAAGTGGTCACAATATTTAAAACGGTAGCTGAAGTTTGCTTGCTGTCAATCCAGTGTTTTCCAAAAGCCAATGTGCAGTTTTTAGTTCCTTTTAAAACAATATCAATAATGGTGTCAAAGGCATTGGCCGATAAGCGTTCAGTAGGAGAGATGAAATTTCCCGCTGCGTTGTTGAGTAAAATATCGACTTTGTCAAAAGTTTTTATGACTTGTTGCAACATGTTTTCTACTTCTTCGTAATTTCGAACATCGCATTGCAAAGGCAAACAAATCCCTGCTGTTTCCGATTCTAATTCGGCAGCCGTATTTTTAAGTTTGTCTAAATCTCGGGAAGTTATAGCAACTTTGGCACCCAGTTCCAGAAAATATTTAGTCATCGCTTTTCCTAGTCCGCTACCGCCACCAGTAACAACAATTACTTTTCCTTTTAGTGCATCGTCTCGTAACATTTTTTGGCTAAAGTTCATTTTGATTCGGTTTTATTGTAAATATACGAAATGAAGTTTGTGTTGCGAGTATTAAAAAATAGAATTTATGTGGAAAGAAAGAACCGAAACTACATTTTATGAATGATAAAAATAGTAGGGCGTTTGTGTAAGTCAATCGTTTCTTTTTTCCAAGCTGATATTTTCTTAGTTTTAATATATTCTGTTGGCAAAGTGATATCAGTCGCAATGCACAAATGCGTTTCCGGATGTAAAGTCTGAATTAAATCTTCCAGTAATTTATTATTGCGATACGGTGTTTCGATAAAAATTTGGGATTGATTTTTTTCGAAAGAAGTTCTTTCTAAGCTTTTGAAACTCGCTTTTTTCTCGTCTTTTTCAATAGGTAAATAACCATGAAAAGTAAAACTTTGACCGTTCATTCCCGAAGCCATCATCGCTAATAAAATAGAAGAAGGACCTACTAATGGAATCACTTGAATTCCTCTTTCGTGTGCTAGTTTTACAATTACAGCGCCAGGATCAGCAACACCAGGACAACCTGCTTCACTCATTAAACCTACATTTTTTCCTTCTAGTAAAGGTTTGATGAAATCCAAATGTTCTTTGGTTTCGGTATGTTTGTTTAATGCAAAAAGCACTAAATCAGCTTGTTTTTTCTCAGGATGAACCTCTTTGATTGATTTTCGGGCGGTTTTTTCGTTTTCAACAATATAATAGTCAATAAAATCAATCGTTCTTTTTACGGTCTGTGGTAAAACATCCATCGGGTCACATTCTCCCATTGTGGTAGGGATTAAATAAAGTTTTCCTAAAAGAGTGTTTGATTTCATTATTGTGATTTTTAAAATAAATGGACTAGCGGTGTTTCGCTTTTAGTTTTGCAGCGATGTTATCACAAGCTTGGTCTAGCATTTGGTACACCATTTCAAAACCATTTTCGATTCCGTAATAAGGGTCTGGGACATCAACATTTTCGTTGGGATACAATTCGTTCAAGATAATTTGAACTTTAGCTTTTTGAGTTTCGTTTTTGGCTAAATCAATTACATCATCATAATTAGAATTGTCCATTACGTAGATATAATCAAAAGTATCAAAATCGGCAGTTGTAAACTGTCTTCCTTTTTGATTTGAAATATCGAGTAGGTATTTTTTTGCAATAGCGATTGAGCGGGAATCTGGTGATTTTCCAATGTGCCAAGAACCTGTACCTGCAGAATCCACGGTAAATTTATCTTGAGGTAATTTAGAAGCAAGAATTCCTTCGGCTAAAGGAGACCGACAAATATTACCTAAGCAAACCATTAAAATCTTGACGGACATAAGGCTTTATAACGTTAGTTTCTTGTGGATATCTTCGACAAACTTTTTGAATTGTTTGTCGGTTGCTACTAAATTATCTACGGTTTTACAAGCGTGTAATACGGTTGCGTGATCGCGATCGCCAATTTGTGAACCAATGTTTGCCAAAGATGATTTCGTGAATTTCTTGGCAAAAAACATCGCTAATTGTCTGGCTTGAACTACGTGTCTTTTTCTGGTTTTTGATTGTAAAGTTTCGATGTCCAATTGAAAATAATCAGAAACAATTTTTTGAATGTAATCAATAGAAATTTCGCGTTTTACATTTTTTACAAATTTCTCAACAACACTTTTTGCTAGTTCAATAGTTACTTCTTTTTTGTTGAAAGAAGATTGTGCAATCAACGAAATAATAGCACCTTCGAGTTCACGAACATTTGATTTAATGTTACGTGCTACGTATTCAATAATTTCGTCTGGAATTTCAACACCATCACGGTATAAAATGTTTTTTAGAATTGAAATTCGAGTTTCGTAATCGGGTTGGTGTAATTCAGCTGATAATCCCCATTTGAAACGAGATAGTAAGCGTTGCTCAATATCTTGCATGTCAACAGGTGCTTTATCAGAAGTCAAAATCACTTGCTTTCCGTTTTGGTGCAAATAATTGAAAATGTGAAAAAATACATCTTGTGTTCCTGATTTTCCAGAAAGGAATTGAACGTCGTCAATGATTAATACATCAATTAATTGGTAGAAATGAATAAAATCATTTCGGTTATTTTTCTTTACAGAATCGATATATTGTTGCGTGAAAATTTCGGCAGAAATATATAAAACTGTTTTTTCAGGATACTTATCTTTAATTTCAACCCCAATAGCATGTGCTAAATGCGTTTTTCCTAATCCAACACCTCCAAAAATCAACAATGGATTAAACGAAGTTCCTCCAGGTTTATTGGCTACAGCCATACCTGCTGAACGTGCTAATCTATTAGAATCTCCTTCAAGGAAATTGTCAAAACTATAGTTGGCATTCAGTTGAGATTCAATCTTTAAATTTCTAATTCCAGGAATCACAAACGGATTTTTTAATTCCGGATCTAGGTTTTTTAAAGGAGCGTCTACATTTTGTGGTTTCATTGGAGAACGGTTTGCACTTGGCAATTGTTCCGTAAACGGCTGTTTGTTGCCGTAAGTGTTCTCCATTTTAATTTTATAAAGTAACTTTGCGTTTTTACCAAGTTCTTTAGTTAAGGCAACTTTCAATAATTTAACATAGTGTTCTTCTAACCATTCGTAGAAAAATTTACTAGGAACCTGAATATATAACGCGTTATCGGTAAGTTCAACTGACTTGATTGGTTCAAACCAAGTTTTGTATGCTTGGTCTTGAATATTGTCTTTTATAAAAGACAAACAGTTATCCCATACTGATTGAGCAGTTTTGTTCATAAATTCTGTTAAATTATTATATTTTTTATTCTGTTTATTGAAGTAAATAACATCAAAAAAAGTTGTTATTTATCGGGGTAACAAATATGTGAACAAATTTCGTTAAAAAAAAATTTATAGAGGTTGATTTTGAAGAAATATTGTTGTAAGTAAGGAGAAAAGGATTCCAAAATAATATATAAAAAAATAAAATTCAAGAATGAAAACATACGAGTTTAATGTAAGAGTAAGGTATTCAGAAACCGATCAAATGGGAGTGGTTTATCACGGGAATTATGCACAATATTTTGAGATGGGACGTGTGGAATGGCTTAGAAACATTGGGATTTCTTATAAATGGATGGAAGAAAACGGAGTGATGCTTCCAGTAGTTTCTCTAAATATAAATTATAAAAAACCAGCTCGTTATGATGATTTATTGACCGTGAAAACCATTTTTAAAAGTCAGACTTCGGCGAAGATTGAATTTGAATATGAGATATACAATGAGCAAAATGAGTTATTAACAATTGGTAGCTCAATTTTAGTTTTTGTGAACATGAAAACGGGTCGTCCGATGGCTGCACCTGAGTATATTAAAGAGAAGATTTTACGAATATAGAAATCAAAGAATCTGATATTAATTATTCTTTAATTTTTATGTCTATTTCGTATTGAGAATCAAAAATATTGAATATTTGTTCGGCGTATTTTTTTCGGATTTTGATTTCAATTTCGCAACTCATTTCCATTTTTTGATGCACAATATCCAAGTTTTTTTCTTTGATAATGCGCATGACCTTATTCATGTTTTTATAATCAAAAGAAATTAAA
>NZ_JBCFQK010000044.1:0-4970 GCF_041729735.1 Flavobacterium magnesitis
ATAATATACGATGAAGAGTTTGATCCTGGCTCAGGATGAACGCTAGCGGCAGGCTTAACACATGCAAGTCGAGGGGTATAGTTCTTCGGAATTAGAGACCGGCGCACGGGTGCGTAACGCGTATGCAATCTACCTTTCACAGAGGGATAGCCCAGAGAAATTTGGATTAATACCTCATAGTATTATAGTATGGCATCATATTATAATTAAAGTCACAACGGTGAAAGATGAGCATGCGTCCCATTAGCTAGATGGTAAGGTAACGGCTTACCATGGCTACGATGGGTAGGGGTCCTGAGAGGGAGATCCCCCACACTGGTACTGAGACACGGACCAGACTCCTACGGGAGGCAGCAGTGAGGAATATTGGTCAATGGAGGCAACTCTGAACCAGCCATGCCGCGTGCAGGATGACGGTCCTATGGATTGTAAACTGCTTTTGCACAGGAAGAAACAACGCTACGTGTAGCGTCTTGACGGTACTGTGAGAATAAGGATCGGCTAACTCCGTGCCAGCAGCCGCGGTAATACGGAGGATCCAAGCGTTATCCGGAATCATTGGGTTTAAAGGGTCCGTAGGCGGCCTTATAAGTCAGTGGTGAAATCTCCCCGCTCAACGGGGAAACTGCCATTGATACTGTAGGGCTTGAATAATTAGGAAGTAACTAGAATATGTAGTGTAGCGGTGAAATGCTTAGAGATTACATGGAATACCAATTGCGAAGGCAGGTTACTACTAATTTATTGACGCTGATGGACGAAAGCGTGGGTAGCGAACAGGATTAGATACCCTGGTAGTCCACGCCGTAAACGATGGATACTAGCTGTTGGGGGCAACTTCAGTGGCTAAGCGAAAGTGATAAGTATCCCACCTGGGGAGTACGAACGCAAGTTTGAAACTCAAAGGAATTGACGGGGGCCCGCACAAGCGGTGGAGCATGTGGTTTAATTCGATGATACGCGAGGAACCTTACCAAGGCTTAAATGTAGATTGACCGGTTTGGAAACAGACTTTTCGCAAGACAATTTACAAGGTGCTGCATGGTTGTCGTCAGCTCGTGCCGTGAGGTGTCAGGTTAAGTCCTATAACGAGCGCAACCCCTGTTGTTAGTTGCCATCGAGTCATGTCGGGAACTCTAACGAGACTGCCAGTGCAAACTGTGAGGAAGGTGGGGATGACGTCAAATCATCACGGCCCTTACGCCTTGGGCTACACACGTGCTACAATGGCCGGTACAGAGAGCAGCCACTGGGTGACCAGGAGCGAATCTACAAAGCCGGTCACAGTTCGGATCGGAGTCTGCAACTCGACTCCGTGAAGCTGGAATCGCTAGTAATCGGATATCAGCCATGATCCGGTGAATACGTTCCCGGGCCTTGTACACACCGCCCGTCAAGCCATGGAAGCTGGGGGTGCCTGAAGTCGGTGACCGCAAGGAGCTGCCTAGGGTAAAACTGGTAACTAGGGCTAAGTCGTAACAAGGTAGCCGTACCGGAAGGTGCGGCTGGAACACCTCCTTTCTAGAGCCTTAGTGTTAGCTATACGCACGCTAGGGAAAAAGACAAAAAGACCTCTTGGTTTTTAATGTTGACATTTTATTACTCTTGCTGTTAATTTAAAAAAAAGAATAAGAATTTAAGTAAAAAACAGAGTCTCGTAGCTCAGCTGGTTAGAGTACTACACTGATAATGTAGGGGTCGGCAGTTCGAGTCTGCCCGGGACTACTCTTTTAACTTAAATAAAGGAAATTCTAGAGGTTGAGATCCTTATTTATTTGGAATTTGGAAATTAAAAATTTTGGAATTTTAAAAATAATGGGGGATTAGCTCAGCTGGCTAGAGCGCCTGCCTTGCACGCAGGAGGTCAACGGTTCGACTCCGTTATTCTCCACAAGCTCAAAGAGCAAATTTCAAAAAAGAAATAACAAATACCAATCATTGGGATTTGTGATTTAAAAATTGGAATTTCTTAGAGTAAAAGTTCATTGACATATTGAGATAAGAAAAATATTAAAAGTAGAAAGCGTTTTTTACTATTTATAGTAGAGAACAAACAAAACGGTCTTAATTAATTTTAAGATTGGTACAATAAGCAAAATAAGGGCGTATGGGGGATGCCTAGGCTCTCAGAGGCGATGAAAGGCGTGATAAGCTGCGAAAAGCTACGGGGACAAGCACACATTGATTGATCCGTAGATACCTGAATGGGGCAACCCACTATGTTGAAGACATAGTACACCGATAGGTGGGCAAACCCGCTGAACTGAAACATCTAAGTAGGCGGAGGAGAAGAAAACAAAAGTGATTCCGTAAGTAGTGGCGAGCGAACGCGGATTAGCCCAAACCAATGTTGTTACGGCAATGTTGGGGTTGTAGGACCACGACATTTTATGTACAAGGAACCAGAAGTTACTGGAAAGTAGCGCCACAGAGGGTGATAGCCCCGTATGGGTAACGAGTATAATAGATAGTGGTATCCTGAGTAGGGCGGGGCACGTGAAACCCTGTCTGAATTTGGCGGGACCATCCGCTAAGGCTAAATACTCCTGAGAGACCGATAGTGAACCAGTACCGTGAGGGAAAGGTGAAAAGAACCGTGAATAACGGAGTGAAATAGATCCTGAAACCATACGCTTACAAGCGGTCGGAGCCCATTCGTTGGGTGACGGCGTGCCTTTTGCATAATGAGCCTACGAGTTAACGTTGCTGGCAAGGATAAGTGGTTAAGCCACGGATCCGTAGCGAAAGCGAGTCTGAATAGGGCGCTTTAGTCAGTAGTGTTAGACGCGAAACCGTGTGATCTACCCATGGACAGGTTGAAGCTGTGGTAACACACAGTGGAGGACCGAACCCGTTGACGTTGAAAAGTCTTGGGATGATCTGTGGGTAGGGGTGAAAGGCCAATCAAACTCGGAAATAGCTCGTACTCCCCGAAATGCATTTAGGTGCAGCGCTGAATTAAGTTATATAGAGGTAGAGCTACTGATTGGATGCGGGGGCTTCACCGCCTACCAATTCCTGACAAACTCCGAATGCTATATAATGTTTCTCAGCAGTGAGGGCTTGGGTGCTAAGGTCCAAGTCCGAGAGGGAAAGAACCCAGACCATCAGCTAAGGTCCCCAAATATATACTAAGTTGAAAGAACGCGGTTTGTCTGCCCAGACAGCTAGGATGTTGGCTTGGAAGCAGCCATTCATTTAAAGAGTGCGTAACAGCTCACTAGTCGAGCGGACGAGCATGGATAATAATCGGGCATAAGTATATTACCGAAGCTATGGATTTAGAGTTTACTCTAAGTGGTAGGGGAGCATTCTAACAGGGTTGAAGGTGTGTCGTAAGGCATGCTGGACTGGTTAGAAAAGAAAATGTAGGCATAAGTAACGATAATGCGGGCGAGAAACCCGCACACCGAAAGACTAAGGTTTCCACAGCTATGCTAATCAGCTGTGGGTTAGTCGGGACCTAAGGCGAACCCGAAAGGGACAGTCGATGGCCAACGGGTTAATATTCCCGTACTACTGTTAACTGTGATGGGGTGACGGAGTGATGAAAGTGCCGCGAACTGACGGAATAGTTCGTTGAAGTACCTACCTATAAGACCCGCAGGCAAATCCACGGGTTTTGGGGAAATACGATAGTACACGGAGACTTCGGTTGAAGTGATAGTGCACCTAAGGGCTTCCAAGAAAAACCTCTAAACTTCAGGTTAATAGTACCCGTACCGCAAACCGACACAGGTAGTCGAGATGAGAATTCTAAGGTGCTCGAGAGATTCATGGCTAAGGAATTAGGCAAAATAGACCCGTAACTTCGGGAGAAGGGTCGCCCTGAGTAATCAGGGCCGCAGTGAAGAGGTCCAGGCGACTGTTTATCAAAAACACAGGGCTCTGCAAAATCGTAAGATGAAGTATAGGGCCTGACACCTGCCCGGTGCTGGAAGGTTAAGAGGAGATGTTATCTTCGGAGAAGCATTGAATTGAAGCCCCAGTAAACGGCGGCCGTAACTATAACGGTCCTAAGGTAGCGAAATTCCTTGTCGGGTAAGTTCCGACCTGCACGAATGGTGTAACGATCTGGACACTGTCTCAGCCATGAGCTCGGTGAAATTGTAGTAACGGTGAAGATGCCGTTTACCCGCAGTGGGACGAAAAGACCCTGTGCACCTTTACTATAGCTTAGTATTGACCTTGGATAAATGATGTGTAGGATAGGTTGGAGACTGTGAAGTGGCGTCGCTAGGCGTTGTGGAGTCATTGTTGAAATACAACCCTTTGTTTATCTGAGGCCTAACCCCGCGTTTGCGGGGGACATTGCTTGGTGGGTAGTTTGACTGGGGTGGTCGCCTCCAAAAGAGTAACGGAGGCTTCTAAAGGTTCCCTCAGTACGCTTGGTAACCGTGCGAAGAGTGCAATGGCATAAGGGAGCTTGACTGAGAGACATACAGGTCGATCAGGTACGAAAGTAGAGCATAGTGATCCGGTGGTTCCGCATGGAAGGGCCATCGCTCAAAGGATAAAAGGTACGCCGGGGATAACAGGCTGATCTCCCCCAAGAGCTCATATCGACGGGGGGGTTTGGCACCTCGATGTCGGCTCGTCACATCCTGGGGCTGGAGAAGGTCCCAAGGGTTGGGCTGTTCGCCCATTAAAGTGGCACGCGAGCTGGGTTCAGAACGTCGTGAGACAGTTCGGTCTCTATCTACTGTGGGCGCAAGAAATTTGAGTGGATCTGATTCTAGTACGAGAGGACCGAATTGGACTAACCTCTAGTGTATCTGTTGTCACGCCAGTGGCATGGCAGAGTAGCTACGTTGGGAAGGGATAAGCGCTGAAAGCATATAAGCGCGAAACCCACCACAAGATGAGATTTCTTTTAAGGATCGTGGGAGATGACCACGTTGATAGGCTATAGATGTAAAGGCAGTAATGTCATAGTCGAGTAGTACTAATAATCCGTAAGCTTATGTACA
>NZ_JBCFQK010000045.1:0-2621 GCF_041729735.1 Flavobacterium magnesitis
TGGAAAAACCGGTCAAATTGATCACCTCTTTCCAGTGTAAATTGACCACCAGTTCCGGAGCAAACTGACCACCATTTTCCAGTTCAAATTGACCACCTAATTTCGGGGTAAATTGATTAATAAAAACTACTGACTTTTTCATGTTGTTAGAACCATACATTCGTTAAAAAAAATACGGATTATGGCAAACAAAATAACAGACATGAGTAAAATTAGAAAAGTAATTAAATTCTATTGTGATGGAAAGAGTAAGTTATTTATAAGTAGCTACTTATCCCTTTCCAGGAATACGGTAAAGAAGTATATTTCTTTATTCGAAGTCCTCGGATTAAGCTTTGAATTAATTGATAAAAAAACAGATGCTGAACTAGAACTTTTGTTTTCACAGACTACTGTGGAATCAATTAGTCCCAAATTGCAGACACTCCATAATTTTTTCCCTAAAATGGAACGTGAACTAAAAAAAGTTGGCGTTACCGTACAACATATGTGGGAACAATATGTTGGCATAAACCCTGATGGTTACAGGAGTTCGCAATTTGCTCATCATTACAAAACATGGAGTAAACGAGTCAATCCAGTAATGCATATGAATCACAAAGCCGGTGATAAAATGTATGTGGATTATGCCGGAAAAACACTCTCCATTATTGATAATGACACAGGAGAAATCAAAGAAGTACAATTTTTTGTGGCCATATTGGGAGCCAGTCAATACACCTATGCTGAAGCTTCCATGAGCCAACAGAAGGAAGATTTTGTCACTTCGGTAGAAAATGCCATGCGCTTTTTTGAAGGCACTCCTGCGGCAATTGTCCCTGATAATTTAAAATCTGCAGTAATAAAAAGCAGTCGTTTTGAGCCAACAATCAATGAAACTTTGGCTGATTTAGCGGAACATTACGAAACTACAATCTTGCCTGCCAGAGCTTATAAACCCAGAGATAAGTCATTAGTTGAAGGGGCTGTCAAGATATTGTACAGAAGGATTTATGTGACTCTAAAAGAAACCAAATTCTTTTCTCTAGAAGAATTAAACCAGCAAGTATGGGATTTATTGGATGCTCATAATAGTCGAAAACTCACTGGACGTCCTTACTCTCGAAAAGAATTGTTTTTAGAAGATGAGAAACAAAAACTGCGCCCACTACCACAAGAACGCTTTGAAATCAAATACCAATCCTTTGCAACAATAATGCAAAACGGGCATGTCCAATTAAGTCAAGACAAAAACTATTATAGTGTTCCGTACCAATATGTAAAGAAAAAAGCGAAACTCCTGTATACCAAATCAACCGTGGAGATCTATTATAAATACAATCGAATAGCTGTCCATCAGCGGAATTACAAACCTTATGTCTATACCACAACTCCAGAGCATTTAGCCAGTACACATCAATTTGTAGCCCAATGGAGCGCTGCTCGATTTATTGATTGGGCAAGTAGTATTGATGAATCAGTGGGAGAATATATTATGCAGATAATCGAAAGCAGAAACCACCCTGAACAGGCTTATAAAAGTTGTTTGGGAATACTAAACTTCGAAAAAAAGGTTGGTAAGCAGCGATTAATAAATGCCTGTAAACGAGCACTCGATTTTAGAATTTACAATTTTAAGACGATACAAAATATTTTAGAAAACAACTTAGACCATATTGATTTTGAACAAGAACCGGAGCAAGAACTCCCGAGTCACGGCAACATAAGAGGAAAACATTATTATAACTAAATTAAATCTTGAAAACATGAATGAATCCACAGTAACAAAAATGAAACAAATGAAGCTTTATGGCATGTTCAAGGCTTTTAAAACAGCCATTGAAAGCGGAAAAACAGACCATTACACGCTAGATCAGTTTGTATCGATGATTATTGATGCGGAATGGGACGAAAGACACAATCGTCGTATTGAACGAAGTATCAAGAATGCCAGATTCCATTATAAATCAAATATTGAAAGCGTCAATTTTGATGTATCACGCAATCTTGACAGAAATATGGTTCTGCGTCTGGCAGAATGTGAATTTGTAGAAAAAAATGAAAATATCTTAATCACGGGAAGTACTGGTGTGGGTAAAAGTTATTTAGGCACTGCATTAGGTTATCAAGCCTGTATACAAGGTTTTAAGGTGAGTTATTTTAATACTTCGAAGTTGTTTGCTAAACTAAAAATGGCCAAAGCTGATGGTTCTTACCTGCGAGAACTTGCTAAAATTGAAAGGCAAGACGTTATTATACTTGACGATTTTGGACTCCAAGCATTAGATAGTCACAACCGAATTACCCTTTTGGAGATCATTGAAGACAGGCATAATAATGGTTCCATAATTGTGACATCACAAATCCCAGTCCAAGGTTGGTATGATATAATTGGCGAAAAAACTATAGCTGATGCAATTTTGGACAGGCTTATACATCAATCTCACCGACTCGAATTACATGGAGAATCTATGAGAAAAAAAAGAGGTATAAACAAAGGATAATATTTTAAGTATATTTGAATACTAATTAACAGATGAAAAAGAGTAGTTTTTAATGAAAAATGGAGGTGGTCATTTTGCTCCGGAATTAGGTGGTCACTTTAAATTGGAATTGGGTGGTCAATATTACTGGAATTTGCA
>NZ_JBCFQK010000046.1:0-2544 GCF_041729735.1 Flavobacterium magnesitis
GTTTTTTGCCTAAGGTTATTTTTTAATATTCCATTCAATAGTTTCAAGTGTTTAGAAAAAAACACTTTACTTAAATAGTGTCTATTTATATAAAATCCATATATTTGTTCATATTTTTATCATGTTCACGAATAATGAACACAAACAAATAATGAACGCGAAGAGTTTTTACAATGAATGAAATAGAAATTTTAAATAATGCAATTTATAATTTAGAGAAAAATATTCCATTAAATTGGGACTGGAAAACTATTTATTATGAAAAGAATAAAGAAGTTGATGGTGAATTAAGCATTATTGTAAACAATCAAAAAAAAATATTTTTTGTTGAGATAAAAAAAGATGTTAAAAACCATCAATTATTTAATATTCTTAACTATAAAAATAAATTCACCAATTTTTTATTGGTGGCAGAAAAATTATATCCTAAAGTAAAGAAAGAACTTCGCGAAAATCGAGTAAATTATTTGGAGGGCAATGGGAATGTATATATTAATACAGATGATTTGTTTCTATATATCGATACGAATGAAGTTGCTAAAACTCAAAAGGAAAAAGGAAATAGAGCATTTACGAAGACGGGATTAAAAGTAATTTTTCAGTTTCTATTAAATCCTAAATTAATCAATCAAACACAACGTGAAATTGCAGAAGTTACTAATGTGGCTTTGGGAAACATTCCTTTAATCATAAATGGATTATTGGAAACTAATTTAATAGTAAGATTAGACAAAAATGAATATGTAATCAATAATTATGAAGAATTACTAAACAAGTGGATTACAGAATTCGAACAAACGTTAAAACCTACTCTTTTCAAACAACGATTTAGATTTCAAAATAAAGATAAAGATTGGAGAACAATACCATTAAACACAGACAAAACTGTTTGGGGTGGAGAACCTGCTGGAGATATAATAACGAACCATTTACGTCCAGAAAAATTTACTATTTATACAAAAGAGACCACAAAAGAACTAATACTAAACTACAAGTTATTGCCTGATGATGAGGGAGAAATAACAGTATATGATAGGTTCTGGAATAATGAATACAATACGAATACAGCCCCAAACGAATTAGTATATACCGATTTAATGATTACGGAAGACAAAAGGTGTATAGAAACTGCAAAATTAATTTTCAATGAACATATCCAACCAAACCTATAAAGAACTAGCCATTCCTTACTTCAAAGAAGTTTTTGATTGCATTGATGAAGTAATGATTAAACTAAATGTACCTTATTATTTAATCGGGGCAAGTGCAGTAGCCTTAAACCTTTTACGAAAAGGTATTAAACCAAGTAGAGGTACAAAAGATATCGATTTTGCTATAATGATTTCTTCCATTCAAGAGTTCGAATCAATCGAGGAAGAACTTGTCAAATTTGGATTTAACAAAGTGGAAGCTCCTTGGACATTTTACCATCCCAAATTCAATACCGTCATTGACTTATTGCCATTTGGAGAAATTGAAGAAAAGTTTACTGTAAATTTCAGTCAGCGGAACACCTTTTTACACGTATTGGGACTTACTGAAGTATTACAAGAACCGGAAACTATCAAGATAGAAGAAAAGTCCATACAGATTCCATCTTTACCAGGAATGGTTATTTTGAAGCTAATTGCTTGGAGCGATAGACCAGAAGATCGTGGTAATGATTTGTATGATATTTTAAGAATTATAGAACATTATTTTGACTTAAATTTTGATGAAATAGTAGAACACCATTTTGATACTTTTCCAAATGATGATAAACTAGACCAACTTAAAATTTCAGCAAGAGTATTAGGTCGAAAAGCCAGTAAGTTTTTAAATGTCTCCGAAGAAATAAACGACAGAGTCCTAAAAACCATTAATGAAAACGTTGTAAATGTCGAGAAATCAGCAATCGCAAAACAATGGATTAGAGATAAAGATTGGGATTTAAAATATGCTGTCGAAATACTGGAGGAGTTGAAAAAAGGATTGACTGAAATAAAATAGTTTTAGAATTTTACAATAGCTGATAAATGAATTTTAGTTTAAGAATTTTGGAATAAATAATGTTCTAAATCAAAAAACAGTTTAGAAATCACAATTCAAGCATTATAATAAAACTTGAATCCTTTAATAAAATTACAAATTAACAATTTATGGGAGCTATTTTTGCACTAAAAGGTTATCGCACACAATTTTTATATTCTTTGCACAAAATCCTTTCCGAATACAACAAAGGCTATATATTCCAACCCGAAGGAAAGTTTGAAGATTTAGATATCCTTGATATAAATAACTCTTATATTGAAATAATTCAAATTAAGAATAAATTAAACCCATTAATATATTCAGATTTAGTTTCTAAAAAAACTTCTTTTTTTCAAAGAGCATCAAATGTGCTAAATCATTCTCCTAACGTGATTGTTAAATTAGTGTCATTTAATGGAATTAGTGATGAGGTAACTAATAAAGAAAAATTACAAAAGAAGTTAACTAAAAGCGGTTTAAAAAAAGATGACATTGATAAAATAATTCAAAATTTTACTTTTGAAATTGTCAATG
>NZ_JBCFQK010000047.1:0-1459 GCF_041729735.1 Flavobacterium magnesitis
TAGGTACTATCTTTAATTCCTAATTTATTTTCTATTTTTTATATTTGTACAACCAAGAGGAAGCTTCTTGCGATTATTCACTGGACGTTTACCTTGTGTAGCCTCAATTTTACATTGGGGCTATTTTTGCTATTGTGTCTTCTTCGAAGCCAATTGCCCGAGAGGATAACTTTTGCTCCTCTTCTTGGATATTTATTTGATAATTGGCATTATAATCCTCGTTTTTGTTCCATAAATGATAAATCATTGTCAGAATTTTTTTTTGAACCGCCACATAACTTTTCATTTTAATACCGTGCTTTTCATAGGTTCTCTCAAATAAATCCTGAAAAGGTTTGACTTTATGCTGGATAACTACTAAAGATGGCATATGCAAAGCTCTTCTTATTCGGGAGTTTCCCCGTTTTGATATTTTTGTTTTTCCAACTCGTTTTCCTGACTGGGCTTCAACCACATCGTAGCCTGCATACGATACCAATTGCTTGTAATTCTTAAACAATGTAAATCCATTAGTTTCTGCTAAAATAGTACTCATCGTTAAAATACCCAATCCTTTCATTTTCAATATGTTTTCAGCTTTATTATTGATCTTGTCGTCTGATTTTAAGTGCATTTTAATTGCTTTCTCTAATTCCTTTAGCTGTGATTCAAATAAAGATATGGTCTGATCTATTTGATTATTAACTACATCTAATTGATGCATAGCAAAACCCAAAGCATCCGATTGATTCTTCAAAACTGTTTTTAATTCAGTAACATTTTGATGCTGCCTAGTCAATAATCGCAACTCATAAAAAAAAGTACCCATGGGCTGCCATAATTCAAGGCATTGTTCAGCTCCCATTTGGGACAATCCTTTAGCATCAATGCTGTCATTTTTGGATTTGAGCCCGATGGCTTCCAAATATTTTTTTGCCTTATTGGGCAGAATTATAGAAACTTCGAATCCTTTCCCAAAAAGATAGTAAGCACAATTCTCATGATAAATACCGGTTGCCTCCATACAAACCACCACAGGAATCGCTTCTTTTTTATGCTTTAAAATCCAATCTTCTAAAACTGAAAAACCTTTTAAACTATTGGATATTACTACGCTTGATTTCACAATAACCTTTTGCTTTTCATCTATAACACTAATACAGGCATTAATCTTTTTGCTTGAAACATCAAGACCAACGGAATACTTTAAATTCATAACTCTTTAATTTAGTATCAATAAACAAAATATTACACAAATCTTTGCTCATTTTTTATACAAGATCCATATTCAGAATAAGGTCTTTAAGTACTATTGTGACTCGAAATGTAATAAAAACGAAATGGATTAACCTAGTGTTCACAATATCGCCAAATGGTGTATTTCGCCCCGATAGAATTTTGCCAGTTCGTCTTGCTTATTAATTGTTTGTCTTTTCAAAGATACTTCTCATATTTTTAACCGAGTCAAAGATATGAGCCC
>NZ_JBCFQK010000048.1:0-1387 GCF_041729735.1 Flavobacterium magnesitis
TCTGTGATTACTATGGTTTTATCAAAATAAAATTCATAAAATTTTCATTTATTTTTCACAAATAGTTCAATAACTTTGAGTTAGAAAAAAACAATTAGTCTTGCGAAGGGGAAGAGATTATTAATTCTCTTTCCTTTCAATAGAAAATTTTTAATTGATTTTCATTTAAGCTACTTGTCTTTTTTCGAAAATTTTATTCCCTCTTACACAAGCACAAACACGATGTACGAGTTTGTTTCTTACGTTATTAATTACAAGCATTTTACTTTTACCTTCCTCAACTTTTCGACTAAAATAATGTTTCAATTCTGGATCAGACCTAATTGCAGATAAGGCACACATATGTAATTGTTTTTTTAGTTTTTTATTTGCTAAATAATGAACTTTAGGTCTTACTCTTATACTTTTTCCAGATGTATACTCAAAAGGAACCACTCCAGCATAACAAGCCAATTGACGAGGAGTTGAATACATTGTAAACTCATTTGTATAACAAATCAAAAATAGAGATGTTATTCTTCCAATTCCAGGAACTGAAGTTGATTGATTGTATATTTTACTCAAATTTTGATCTTCTTTTATAAGATTGTCTAATTGAATTTCAATGTTTTTTAAATCTTTTTGGAGACCTTTGATAGTGTTTTTATGAAGTTTTTCAAAGAGTTTAGTAGCTGCTACATCAAATTGCTTAAATTCATTTGCATTACGCACTAAAGTAGCTTTAGTAGTAATTAATTTTTCTCTTAAGGATAAAAGATTTCTAATTTTATCAATTTCCATTCTAGGAGCTTTGTGAATAATTGCTTCATTCACATTTTTCAAAGCGTAATAAGCTATTCTTTCAGCATCTAGCTTGTCGTTTTTTCCTCTTTGTACTCCAATACTTCGAATGATTTTCAATGACATTTCTACCCAAATATCAAATTTAAAAGAAATTAAATTTCTAATAATTAACCTCCCATACATTCCTGTATGTTCAAGACAAACAAGTGTGTTTTTATAAGTAGAACCTTGTTCTTTTAACCATTTACATAGAGACTTGATTCCTTTTGAATCATTATCAAATTGACAGTGAAAACTTTTTTCTTTATTTCCATCCACAATAACCACAGCATCAAAATATTCTTTTGATACATCAATACCTAAAAAATGTTTAAATTTACTCATAAGAAAAGTTTTTTAAGATTAGCAACCAGACTATTGAATACAATCATAACCTTGATAATAGGTCTTAAAACCTGAATTACTATTTGATGCTTATTCAATATAAACTGATAAAGTCCTAATCACAGAATAGATCTAGAAATCTTGCCCACAAAATGGTTCACTTTATCAGTTTGGTTGTTAGTTTAAAATTACGAATAATTCATTATGCAAATCTAAAGGC
>NZ_JBCFQK010000049.1:0-1065 GCF_041729735.1 Flavobacterium magnesitis
GGTAATAATAGCCGAATAATTGCAAGCTTCGTTAGTGAATAAATCGATTTGTTTATCTCCTCTTTCTGTTTTTGTAACAACAAGGCGGTATGGTTTTAATTGGTCAAGTGTTTTGCCTCTTTTTGCAGTCCTAATAAATGGAGTAAATATAATATCTCCTCTGTAACCTATTTCTGTTCCTAAATTCACTTCTTCCCAATTATCAATATTGGCGATTTCTCTAGCTAAAGCATCACTCATGCAAGCTCTCATGTATAATTTTTCAACATTTTTACTTACAACATCTAATACATTCATCTGATATGAAGCACCATCAGCTCTAAACGAATGTATTTTGATATTTTGTTTGTTAAGTAGAGAAAACATTCTGCTTAAAGTTTCATTTTGCAAAGTTTTAGCATCACTATTACCATTTCTATTCTCGATATAGACAATCTTTTTCCCTATTATCCCAACTCCAGGACAGTAACCACTTCTATTTTTATAACTCCAACGACTATCCGATTTGTTGTTAAAAATCAAGGTGTTATCGTAATCTAAAGTAAGTTTTTCGTTAGCTTCAAATTTTAGTAGCTTCAAAATTTGAAGATTAAGATTGTTCAAAGGCTCATGTAGACTAAATTCATGATTACTAACACCTCTAGGAACCGTAAAATTTTCTTTAGGTAAGGAGAGTTTTTTGAAACGTTCCAATACCCTGTCTGGACTAGGTACTTTTAGAAATGGATTCCCTTTTAAATGTTGATTAAAATTCCCTGACAAATCTTCAATACAATCACCTCCACAGAAATAAATGCTCCAAAAAGAATATAAAATGTCTTTCCATTTATATTTAGATTGATGTGGTAAGCAAGGTAGGTTTTCGTTAAGAAGATTCGATATATTAAGAGTGTCAAACTCTTTTAAAACAAAATTTAAGCCTCCAAATGGACTTATTTCTGAAGAATTTAGTACTTTCATTACGGTATTTGTTGCAACACCAATTTAGGTGAAAATACTATAACCGCAAAGTATTTGAAATCAAATATTTGCGGTTTATTTTAATATAAACATGCGGATTTAAGG
>NZ_JBCFQK010000005.1:0-177891 GCF_041729735.1 Flavobacterium magnesitis
TATAAAAATTGAAAATATAAAAATCATTAATAACAATAATTATTTAACGGGTGATTTTATGTGGAGTTGTGATTTTGACCCATCAATAACCTCAGTATACAATTTAGAGTCAGTAAATCAAGTAACAATCAATAGAGATGGTTTTATTTTAAAACTTGGTCCTTGCGATTATACGGAACCAATCGGAGATAAAGACCAATATTTTTGCACTAATCAAAATCCGACAATTGGAAATTTAACCCCAAATTCGAACTCCATAAAGTGGTATGAATCTTTATCATCGACAAACGAGTTAATAAGCACAATATCATTAAATGATAATCAAATATACTATGCTGCTCGTCAAATTGGAAGTTGTCCTGAAAGCCCTAGACTAGCTGTGACAGCACACATTACTCAATCACCTCAAGCTCCAACATTTACTCCTCCTGTTTTTTGTAAAAATGAACACAAAAAGCTTTCTGATATTATTATCAATGGTATAAATATAAGTTGGTATGATTCCTTATCCGATGGCTTAAAATTATCTGAAACAATAGTACTTGAAAACAACATTACATATTATGCATCACAAACTGTAAATGGTTGTGAGAGCGAAAGAGTACAAATTACCCCCATTATAATTGAAACAGTTTTACTATCTGCCAACTCCCCCCAAACCTTCTGCATTCAACAAAATGCAACTCTTGATAATATTGTAATTAATGGACAAAATATACAATGGTACGATGCTTTGACCAATGGAAATTTATTAGCCAATACCACATTATTACAAAGTAATACTACTTATTATGCTTCGCAAACTATAAATGGTTGTGAAAGCGAAAGAGTTGCTATTTTAATAAGCATTCAAAATACTCCACCAGCAACAGCCGATGTAAATCAATCCTTTTGTACTGGATCTAATCCGAGAATTGCAGAAATACAAGTTACTGGACAAAATATAAAATGGTATGATGCTTTAAACAATGGCTCTTTGTTAACTGAAACAACAAATCTTGTTGATGGAAAAACCTATTATGCTTCGCAAACGGTGAATAATTGTGAAAGCGAGAGATTAGCAATTACCGTTTCTGTTGTTAATACACCTTCTACTCCTACGGCAAATGGAAATCAATCCTTTTGCAAAAAGGAAAATGCAACGTTAAACAATGTTCAAATTTCAGGACAAAACATAAGATGGTATGATACTAATTTCTCTGCAGCCAGTTTACCGAACACCACTTTATTAGAAGACAATAAAACCTATTACGCTTCACAAACTATTGGATGCGAAAGCGACAGAACTCCTGTTTTAATTCGAGTTTATGAAACCCCATTACCAACAGCAAACAACAATCAACTATTTTGTATGGATGAGAATGCAACTATTGCCAATCTTTCTATTTCAGGCTCGAATATCAAATGGTATGAGGATACTACCAATGGAACAGTTTTAGCAGAAACCTCTTTATTACAAAATAATAAAACCTATTACGCTACACAAACACTAAACGATTGTGAAAGTGAAAGATTAGCTGTTACTGTCGAAATTCAGGATACACAAAATCCAATTACTAATTCTCCCCAAATATTCTGCGTACAAGAAAATGCAAAAATTAGCGATATTACTATCTCTGGTCAAAATATAAATTGGTTTGAAAGCGTTTCGTCTTCGATAAATTTATCCGAATCCACTTTACTTGAAAACGGAATTGTCTATTATGCTTCACAAACTATAAATAGTTGCGAAAGCGATAGAATTCCTATTTCAATCACTATCCTTGAAGCTACCACTGGAGATTGTATCAATTTTGTGGATAAACTTCCATTTCCAAAATTCTTTACTCCTAATAATGACGGATATAATGATACCTGGGCAATTGATTTCGCATACTTGGCTCCAAATACAGGAATCAAAATTTATGATCGTTATGGTAAGTTATTAAAAGTACTATTACCAAACAGCTCTTGGAATGGCCAATTCAACAATCAAGAATTGCCTGCAACTGATTATTGGTTTGTTGTAACCAGAGCCAATGGTCAAGAATACAAAGGTCATTTTAGTCTCAAACGATAAAACACAAAAGACGCAAAATTTAAAACTTTGCGCCCTTTGTGTAAATCTTCGTGAACTTTGTGGTAAAAAATTAAAACTTATGCTCTTTCTTACTAATTACCAACAAAGAAATTAAAGAAACACATGCAGCAATAGTCAAATAAAAACCAACATAAGTCAAACTATAATGAGTTGCTAACCAAATAGCAATCATTGGAGCGAAAGCAGCTCCTAAAATTCCTGCCATATTAAAAGTCAACGAAGCTCCCGAATAACGAACAGTTGTAGGAAACAATTCAGATAAGAAAGTTCCTAGCGGGCCATAAGTAAATCCCATCAGAGCCATTCCGATACATATAAACGCAGTAACTAAGACTGTACTTCCTGAATTTAAAAAGTACGAAAAGAAAAACCCAAAAATAGCAATCGCCGTTGTAGCTGCTATAAGCATTTTTCTTCTTCCAATTTTATCAGCAACTACAGCTGAAATCGGAATAAAAAAAGCAAAAAACAATACGGAAAACAATTGAATCAATAGAGCATCTCTTTTGGTAAAACCTAAATCAGAAGTGGCCCAACTCAATGTAAACACGGTCATTAAATAAAACACCAAGAAAGTAGTAATTGCTGCAAATGTTCCAAAAATCAACTGATTTTTATAGGATTTCAACAATGTAAAAAACGGAACTTTAACTTCTTTTTGTTCTTGTTTTGAATTTTCGAAAGCAGGAGTTTCAGTAATTTTCAATCGGATATAGAAACCAACAATTACTAAAAGTGAACTGGCAATAAACGGAATTCTCCATCCATAATCCATAAAATCTTCGGCGCTCATGTTATCCGTTAGCAGTAAAAATGTACCTCCCGAAAGCAACAATCCTATTGGAGCTCCTAGTTGTGGAAACATTCCGTACCAGGCACGTTTATTTGGTGGCGCATTTTCAATAGCTAATAAAACAGCTCCACCCCATTCGCCTCCTAATCCAACACCTTGACCAAAACGACAAAGCATCAATAAAATAGGAGCTAAAATCCCTATACTCGCGTAAGTTGGTAAAAAACCAATACTCACGGTAGAGATTCCCATGGTTAATAAAGCAACGACTAAAGTAACTTTTCGCCCAACTTTATCTCCATAATGTCCAAAAACTGCCGAACCGATAGGTCTCGATAAAAAAGCTATCGAAAAAGTAGCTAAAGATTCTAACGTAGAATTAGTACTATCAGCTCCAGGAAAAAACAATTGCGGAAAAACTAAAACAGCTGCATTGGCATAAATATAAAAATCAAAAAACTCTATAGTAGTTCCAATCAAACTGCCAAAAAGCACATGCTTCAAGGAATTTATTTTTGCTGGCTGGTCTTTCATCGTCAAATAATTAGGTTTAAAATCGTGCAAAAGTCTTCCTTATTTTTGAAAGCTACAAATATTTAGTTCCAATATTTTTTGGTAATTTTACTAAAAACAAATTCAAACATGCCCAACGACTGTATCAGCTATCAAAAATCAGGATATTTTTCTCCTTTGATGAATGATTATTTAGACCAAAATCCAAAATTACAATCCTTATATAATCGGTTTCCAACAATTGAAAACTTCGAAACTCAAATTGCCGAAAAGCAAGCCAATTTCAATCACAATCATAGAACGAACTTAGTTTCGGTTTTACAAAAACAATATGCAGGAATTGAAATTTCGCATTTAACTGAGCAAAACATTGAATCTTTAAAAGTTGACAATACTTTTACTGTAACTACAGGACATCAACTGAATCTGTTTTCTGGACCTTTGTATTTTCTATACAAAATCATTTCTACTATTAATTTAACAACAGAATTAAAAGTAAAATATCCAGCTTACAATTTTGTACCTATTTATTGGATGGCAACGGAGGATCATGATTTTGAAGAAATCAATTATTTTAATTTTAAAGGAAAAAAATTCCGTTGGAATACAGAAAGTACTGGTCCTGTAGGAAGACTTTCAACCGAAGGATTAGCTGACTTTTTTGAGATATTTACGCAGGAATTAGGTTCTAGCACTCATGCTGAAACGCTGAAAAAACTATTTCAAGAAGCTTATTTGAATCATGATAATTTAGCTGATGCCACACGTTATTTAGCTAATGCGTTGTTTAGCGCACATGGATTAGTAATTATTGATGCCGATGATGCTGATTTAAAACAAAATTTTGCACCATATATTAAGGAGGAATTATTACATCAAACAGCTTACAAAAAAGTATTAGAAAGTACCGAAAAACTAACGCAATACAGCATTCAGGTAAATCCACGTGAAATTAATTTATTCTATATCGAAGATCAATTACGAGAGCGTATTGTTTTTGAAAATGGAAAATTCAAAGTGAACAATACTAAAATGGAATTTTCTGAAAGTGAAATTCTAACATTACTGGAAACTCATCCTGAGAAGTTCAGCCCAAATGTAATTATGCGTCCTTTGTACCAAGAAGTGATTCTGCCTAATCTTTGCTACATTGGTGGCGGTGGTGAAATTGCGTATTGGCTCGAATTAAAATCTTTTTTTGATGCAGTAAATGTTAGTTTTCCAATACTTCTAGTTCGTAATTCGGTTCTTTTGGCAACGGAGAAACAAGTAAAAAAAGCGGATAAATTAGATCTCAATTGGAATGACTTGTTTTCGAAACAAACCGATTTGATTAATAGCAAAGCAAAAGTACTTTCGGAAATAGATATAGATTTGTCGATGCTAAAAAACCAACTGCAATCACAATTTAGCATCCTACACGAAATTACTACAAAAACAGATCCTTCTTTTGCAGGAGCAGTAAAAGCACAAGAAGTCAAACAGTTAAAAGGACTTGAAAATCTAGAAAAACGTTTGCTAAAGGCTCAAAAAATAAAACTAAAAGACACTTTAGCACGCATAGCCGATTTACAAAACGAATTATTCCCAAACCAAGGATTACAAGAACGACAAGCTAATTTTTCTGAATTTTATATTGAAACCGGAAACAACCTTATTACAAAACTCATTGAGTGTCTTGAACCGCTAGAGCAGCGTTTTGATATTATTACTTTATAAAATTTAACAAAAGAACTGAATTTTTGACTTAATTTATAGTTAAATCAAGAGACTTTACGTTTTAAAAAACCTACTTTTATAAAAAAGAAATTATAAAATGACAACCAACAGAACTTTTACCATGATCAAACCCGATGCTGTCGCTAATGGACACATTGGAAATATACTTGCAATGATTAACTATGCAGGATTTAAAATCGTTTCATTAAAATTGACACAGCTTACAGTAGCCGATGCACAAGCTTTTTATGCTATTCATAAAGAAAGACCGTTCTACGCAGACTTAGTAGGATTTATGTCAAGCGGACCTATTGTTGCAGCCATATTAGAAAAAGAAAATGCCGTTATAGATTTCAGAACACTTATTGGCGCTACCAATCCAGCAGATGCCGCCGAAGGAACTATCCGTAAATTATACGCTACTTCTTTAAGTGAAAATGCTATTCACGGTGCTGACAGTGATGAAAATGCTGCTATTGAAGGTGCTTTTCATTTTTCAGGAAGAGAACAGTTTTAGTATTCAGAAAACAGATTTCAGTTTATAGAAAGCAGATTAAAATCTATATAATAGAAAATCCCATTCGCCGAGGCTAATGGGATTTTCTATTATCTTAAATATCTGAAATCAAAAATCGTTAATTAAAAATCTAAAATCATTATCTCAGAACCACCTCTTTTATTACATCACGGCGCAATTCTTCGTTTATCATCGCTACAATCTTCGATTTTCCGTGACTTAGTTCTTCTCTCAATACTGATGATGTTAGTTCGACATACAAAGTACTTCCTTTTAAAACTACATTTCTAGTATAACTATTGACACCGTTCCCCATTAAATTCTGCCAGGCTTCTTTTACATTGATTCCGTCCATTCCTGACTGCAATTTATTTACTTGAATAATTTGCTTTAGAACATCACCTACGGTACTTTGATTATTTAGTCTTTTTGCCATCTTCTAATAAATTAATTGGTGCTGCTTTTTTATATTGGTATTCTTTGTTTTGATCATTTTTAATTACCATCTCATCTTCTGAAATACTTATTAATTCTTCAGTCCATTTTGCGTAAGCGGTAAAATAATCTAAAAAAACATGTTCTTCTTCAAAACGTACTTTTACATTTTCATAATCTTCGTTGAATAAAAATGTTCCGTCAAATTGTGGTCTTACTTTTCTTCGAATTCCTTTATTATTAGCAATTTTAAAAAAATCAAAATTCTCATTCATCTTGAATTCTTTGTCTTCGCCATCTTTAAAAACTACCTTTTCAATTTCCCAATAACCATTGAGTTTATTAATATCTTCTGGGTTAATTTTTTGTTGGCAAGAAACCAAAAATAAACATACAAAAAGAGCTTTTAAAACATTTTTCATCATAAATACTATTAATTTCGACTGTGATTACTAAAAACAAAGTTAGCTTTATTAAAGTTAACTTTTATAAAAATTCAAAGTCAACTTATACTTTTTTCTGTTTTAGAACTTAAAATAATGATTACTAAAATAATAGTAATTAGACTTCATTCATTATAGAAAGTAATTAAAAAAGCAAACCTGAATAATAGTAATTACCATCATTCAGGTTTGCTGAGACATTTTCGAAAAAATAAAAATTAGGATTTCTTACTGATTCTATTTTTAAAACCTAAAACAAAAAAAATGATTCCGATAATCAGTAAAATATAGTATAAGTTTATATATTGATCTCGGATAATATTTGCAATAACAAAACATACAACACTTATCATATAAAGATAAATAGGAGCAATATTTTTAAATGAAGAAAACATATTAATTTTTTATTTAAAGAAACTATCTACAAATTCGTGTTTATTGAAAACCTGTAAATCCTCAATACCTTCGCCTACACCAATGTATTTTACAGGAATTTGAAATTGATCTGAAATACCAATTACTACACCACCTTTAGCAGTTCCGTCCAGTTTAGTAACAGCAAGTGACGTTACTTCGGTTGCAGCAGTAAATTGTTTGGCTTGCTCAAAAGCATTTTGCCCAGTAGATCCGTCCAAAACTAACATTACATCATGTGGCGCATCGGTAACTACTTTTTGCATTACACGTTTCACTTTTGTCAATTCATTCATCAAATTCACTTTGTTGTGCAAACGTCCGGCTGTATCAATAATTACAATATCAGCATCCTGAGCTACCGCAGATTGCAGTGTATCAAAAGCTACCGAAGCGGGGTCAGAACCCATATTTTGTCTCACAATAGGAATTCCTACTCTATCTGCCCAAATTTGTAATTGATCAATTGCAGCTGCTCTAAAAGTATCTGCAGCTCCAAGAACAACATTGTAACCTTGCTTTTTAAATTGATAAGCTAGTTTACCAATAGTAGTTGTTTTTCCAACACCATTTACACCAACAACCATTAAAACATAAGGCTTAACGTTAATTGGAATAACAAATTCTGTTGCTTCGCCAGTATTGGTTTCTGATAATAAAGACGCTATTTCTTCTTGTAAAATTTGGTTTAGCTCCGCAGTACCTAAATATTTATCTTCCGCAACACGTTTTTCAATACGAGTTATAATTTTTAAAGTAGTATCAACACCTACATCAGAAGAAACAAGTATTTCTTCTAAGTTATCCAAAACATCATCATCCACTTTAGATTTACCTGCAATGGCTTTACCTAACTTAGAGAAGAAAGTGGTTTTTGTTTTTTCTAGTCCTTTATCTAAAGACTCTTTTTTTTCTGACGAAAATATTTTTTTAAAAAAACTCATTGTATTTGAAGTATAAAAATGATGTAAAGTACTGCGACTGTTACGTTTTTTTAAGGGTAAATATAGAAAATAAAAAAGCTACTTCCGAATGAAAGTAGCTTTTCTATATATTCTTTTATGAATTATTTCTTTTTCAAGAATTCTTCAACTAATTCAGGAGCAATAATAGTTTCTACGAAAGTATATGCGCCAGTTTTTGGAGATTTAACCATTTTGATGGCTTTTGATAATCTCTTAGAAGATGTTTGTAACGATGCTACTGTTTTCTTTGCCATGATTCAAATGTTATTTGAATTTTAATAAAATCTCTAAATGCAAACATCTGAGACTATTATCAAAATCTTATTATTATTTAATTTCTTTGTGAACAGTTACTCTTTTCAAAACAGGATTGAATTTTTTAATTTCTAATCTGTCTGGAGTATTCTTTTTGTTCTTAGTTGTTATGTATCTTGAAGTACCAGCAACACCTGAAGTTTTGTGCTCTGTACATTCTAAAATTACTTGGATTCTATTACCTTTCTTTGCCATCTTGCTATATATTTATTTAGGAATAAAGATTATTTAATAAATCCTTGTGACTGTGCTTTTTTCAAAACAGCGTCAATTCCATTTTTATTAATTGTTTTTATCGTAGATGCTGCTACTCTAAGAGTAATCCATCTATCTTCTTCTGGAAGATAAAAACGCTTTTTAACTAAGTTTACAGAAAACTTTCTCTTAGTTTTATTCATAGCGTGAGAAACGTTATTTCCTACCATCGCTCTTTTACCTGTAAGGTCACAAACTCTTGACATTATACTTATCTTTTATCGTTATTCAAAATCAGGGTGCAAAGAAAAGAAAAATAAACGGTTCAAACAAAAAAATTACAAGACATTTTTAAAAATTTCTTTCTTTAGCATTTCTAAACTTTTAATCACTGCTCTATCTATCACTTTTTCACGGGGTTGACCAAAATTAAACTCTTCCACAATTACCTCATTTGAAGTAGCCAAAGCAATAAAAACACTTCCTAATTCGGCTTTTTCATCACCTTTTGTTGGTCCGGCATTTCCTGTTGTTGCAATTGCATAATCTGCGTTTAATAGCTTCTTAACGTTCAACGCCATTGCTTTTGCTACCTCAGCGCTCACAACTGAATACTCTTCGATTAATTTTTCTGGAATTCCTAATACATTTATCTTAGTTTCAGTTGCGTAAGAAACCACACTTCCTTTAAAATAACTTGAAGCTCCTGCCACCGAAGCTAAACTTGCCGCAATTTGACCTCCTGTACAACTTTCTGCTGTTGCCACGGTTTTCTGGTCTTTTTTTAGCATTCTGCCAACTATCCCTTCAATGGTTTCATCTTCGTCAAAACCAACAATAATATCATTAATAATTGCATCTAAGGAAACCACATAAGACTCTATAGCTTGTTCTAACAATTCTTTATCTTTTCCTCTAGCCGAAAGACGCAAACGCACTCTTCCCGGACTTGGTAAATAAGCTAACTTAATAAAATCAGGCAAACTGTTTTCCCAATCTTCAATACGTTCCGCCACCATACTTTCGCCTTGTCCGTAAGTCAGAATCGTTTTGTGAATAATATACGGACGGTTGTATTCTTTAACCACCTTTGGAATGATCTCATTTTCGACCAAATATTTCATTTCAAAAGGAACTCCTGGCAACGAAACAAAAACGGTATTTTCTTTTCTCATCCACATTCCCGGAGCGGTTCCAACTTGATTGTGAAGTACAGTACAACGCGAAGGAACCAATGCTTGATCTTTATTGATTTGGGTAATCGTACGTTTATAGAAACCTTCTATCAATTGAGTCACATGTTTTAAAACCGCCTCGTCTACAATTAATTCATCTTCAAAATAATCACAAAATGTTTTTTTAGTTACATCATCTTTTGTAGGCCCTAAACCTCCTGTAATGATTACCAAATCAACCTTATTTTGCAATTTTACAAAAGTGTCTAAAATATGTTGTTTATCATCGCTAATAGAAATCATCTCATTGATTTCCACTCCAATTTTATCCAGAGATTTAGCAATAAAACCCGAATTAGTATCAATGATTTGCCCAATTAAAATTTCATCTCCTATAGTAACAATGGTTGCTTTCATTATATTATTTTGATCATTTGAGTGTATTAAAAAATAAAATCAACATTCAAAAATAGTTGAATGTTGATTTTTATTATTGTTGTTTAAATTTAAAATGAGATTTATTATAAATCAAAATCTTTCTTAATCTCTTTAATAGCTTCTTTCACCTGAGTTTTTATACTATCAAAAGTATGCTCGATATCTTTTCTTCTTCCTTCTGCTTTAGTCCAGGCTTCTACTTCAAGAATTTCTTCAAATGCTACAGTCATTCCTAACAAGTCCAGAGTGGGCTTAATTTTATGAGCATAGGCATAAGCATGTTTATGGTCTTTCTTTTTAATTCCTTCTTTAATTTGCGCCAAATCTTCTGGAACATCGTTGACAAACAAAGTTAGAATTTCGTTTACAAACTCTGTATCATTATCAGAAATTGCATATACTTTTGCTAAGTTATAGTGTAAAGCCATTATTTTATTTGTATTCTAAATAGTTTTTGTCCTTCTAAATACCCTTCCAAAACATCGTTTGGATTTACCTTTGCTACTCCTTTTGGAGTTCCTGTAAAAATAATATCTCCAATTTTTAATGTGAAATATTGTGAAATAGAAGCAATTAACTCATCTATTTTCCACAACATCATATTCACATTACCTTCCTGAACCGTTTGGTTGTTACTTTTCAATTCAAAAGTAAGATTTTCTAATGAACTAAACTGTTCTTTTGGCAAAAAATCACCAATCACAGCCGAACCATCAAAAGCTTTTGCTTTTTCCCAAGGCAAGCCTTTTTCTTTTAATTTGCTTTGCAGGTCTCTTGCCGTAAAATCAATTCCTACGCTTATTTCGTCATAATACTTATGAGCAAATTTGGCATCGATATACTTCCCTACTTTATTAATCTTAATAATAACCTCAATTTCGTGCTGCACATCTTCTGAAAATTCAGGGATTACAAAAGGATGTTGTTTCAATAATATAGCCGAATCTGGTTTGATAAAAATTACAGGTTCTGTTGGACGTTCGTTTTGTAATTCTTCGATATGATTCGCATAATTGCGACCAATACAAATTATTTTCATTTTTTTTGAGTTGGAAATTAGAAGTTGGAAGCTGAAAGAACCAAGTTGAGAGTTAAGACATTTTTTTCTCTTCCAACTCCCAGCTTCCTACTCCCAACTTATTTCGTATTTAACTTTCTTAATTTAATAGCTGTCAATACTTTTTTAGTGTACAAAGGAAAATCAGCATTTTGAACCCAGCTAAAATAACCTGGTTCTTTTTCTAAAATAACATCCACTTTTACGCCTTTGTGTTTTCCAAAAGTAAAGATCTCATCACCATCTTTATCAAATGAAATCATTCCTGCAAAATCGGCTATTTTTTTTCTAGTCGTGAATTCAGATAACGATTTCATATCGTTTTCCAAATCAGGATAACGCTCTAGTTGTGCTTTTAAAATCTCGTAAGTCGCCATGGTATCTGCTTCTGCTGAATGGGCATTCTCTAAACTTTGTCCACAATAAAACTTTAAAGCAGCACTCAAAGTACGTTCTTCTTTTTTATGAAAAATCGTTTGAACATCAACAGAAACTCTATTTTTCATATCAAAATCCACTCCCGCACGAAGCAATTCTTCAGCTAAAAGCGGAATATCAAATCGATCTGAATTAAATCCAGCCAAATCGCTGTCTTTTATCATATTGTAAACCTGAGTTGCCAATTCATTAAAAGTAGGTTCGTTAGCTACTTTTTCGTCAGTAATTCCGTGAACGGCGGTAGTTTGTGGTGGAATTGGAATCGTAGGATTCACTAACCAGGTTTTGCTTTCTTTGTTTCCGTTTGGAAAAACTTTGAAAATTGATATTTCAACAATTCTATCTTTTCCAATATCAATTCCTGTAGTTTCAAGATCAAAAAAGCAAATCGGTCTATTGAGTTTTAATTCCATTTTCTATAATATATAATTACAAATATAAAGTTTTGAGTTTAATTTAAACAAGAGTTTAAAAAAGAAAACCCGAAAGTCATTTAAAACTTTCGGGCATTTTTATCTTTATTAGTCTCAAATTAAACGGTTCTCGTAATATCAAAAGCCTCTAAATATTCGGCAACTCTTTTTACAAACATCCCTCCTAAAGCACCGTCAATAACACGATGATCATAACCATGACTTAAAAACATTTTTTGTCTGATTCCAATAAAATCGCCTTCAGGAGTTTCAATAACAGCAGGAACTTTTCGAATAGTTCCCAATGCAAGACTACCTACTTCCGGCTGATTCAAAATAGGAGTACCAAATACACTGCCAAAAGAACCTACATTGGTTACCGTGTATGTTCCACCTTTTGTATCATCTGGTTTTAACTTCCCTAGTTTAGCACGTTTTCCTAAATCGTTTACAGCCTTAGCCATTCCTACTAAATTCAGCTGATCGGCATTTTTAATTACGGGAACAATCAAATTTCCATTTGGCAAAGCAGCTGCCATTCCCAAATTGATATTCTTCTTTTTGATGATATAATCGCCATCAACTGAGATATTCATTCCCGGATAATCTTTCAGTGCTTTGGCAACGGCTTCCATAAAAATGGGAGTAAAAGTCAGTTTTTCACCTTCTCTTTTCTCAAATTCATTTTTATGTTTGTCACGCCATTTTACAATATTGGTAACATCCACTTCTATAAAAGAATAAACATGAGCTGATGTTTGTTGAGAAGAAATCATATAACCCGCAATTAACTTACGCATTCTATCCATTTCTATAATTTCGTCTCCACCATTTACTGAAACTGGTGCTGTCGATTTAGAAGGTACAACATCAGCAACTTCTTTTACAACCTCAACTTTAGGTGCATTGGTTCTATTTTTTAGATAATCTAAAATATCATTCTTAGTCACTCTTCCTTCGTTTCCTGTACCTGGAATTTGTTCTAACTCGTCCATTTCAATGCCTTCGGCAGCAGCAATATTTTTGACTAATGGCGAAAAGAATTTTTCAGAATTACTATTTGTTATCGTTGGAGCTGAAACACTTTCTTTTGCAATTTCAATTGTTTTTGTTACTTCTTCAATTATTTCTGGTGCAATTGTTTCTTCAATTTCATCTTCCGCATCTTCATCCTCTCCTTCTGTTTCAATGATTGCAATAGTTTGTCCTACGGCAACCAAATCATCTTTTGAAAACAATTGTTCTACTAAAACACCCGAAACTTCACTAGGCACTTCACTATCCACTTTGTCGGTAGCAACTTCTAGCACTGCCTCATCGGCTTCAATTTTATCGCCTACTTGTTTCAACCAGTTTGTAATGGTTGCTTCTGCGACACTTTCTCCCATTCTTGGAAGCTTTAATTCGAATCTTGCCATATTGTTAACCCAAAAGGTAGTTTTTTAATTTCTGTTTGCGAAATTACTAAATTCTTAAAACATAAATTATATTAAATGCCGCTTTCCTATATTAATTATAACAAGCAACTCATTTTCAAAACAATAATTCACTTATTAATAAAAATCAAATCCTAAATACATGGTATTTTACCAATTTGATAAAAAAACAAACACACTAACCGATTATTTTTTACAATAAATTTACTTAAAGCTATACAATGAAGCTAATAAAATGGTAGTTTTTTGTTTTTGTACTTCTAAAAATAGTCATTTTTTTAAAAACAAAAAAGCTTGTATTGTGATCATTAAATAATCAATCCATAAAAATCACTTACTTTTGAAGTATAATAAAGAAACAACTCTTAAATTATTGCATCCCATTGAAAAAAGCTTTCTTATTATTTTTTCTATTTTCAATTAGCCAAATCCAATCTCAAATTTCAGGTTGTACGGATCCTTTGTCAAAAAACTACAATCCAAAAGCAACCATTAATGACGGAAGTTGTAAATACAAGAATAAAAAACTAAAACCTATTTTTTCAAACAAACTCAGTAGCGATATTGTAGAGACTTCAGGCTTAATTGCATTCAATAATTTGCTATGGACGCATAATGATGATACTGACACTAACATTTACGGATTAGATACTGTAGGTGAAATTAAAAAGAAAATCAAACTTGAAAAAGTTAACAATACCGATTGGGAGGAGATTTCGCAAGACAGCAGTTACATATATGTTGGCGATTTTGGTAATAATTATCGAGGCAATCGCACCGATTTGCATATTTTAAAAATTGAGAAAAAATCTTTCTTAGCAAATCGAGCTGTAATTGATACGATTTCGTTTTCTTATTCAGATCAAACTGATTTTTCTCAAGCAAAACCTAATAAAACCAACTTTGATTGTGAAGCTTTTATAGTTTCTAAAGACAGTATTTATTTGTTTAGCAAACAATGGAAGGAAAAGAAAACCAATATTTATGTATTGCCTAAAACTTCTGGAAAACATATTGCTCAATACAAAGAAACCCTCAACGTGAGAGGATTGGTTACTGGCGCAACCTACTTAGAAGATAAAAAACTAATTGCACTTTGCGGTTATTCTAAAAAAGGAAAAACGTTCATTTATCTTTTATACGATTTTAAAAACCACAATTTTTTATCTGGAAATAAACGAAAATTTAAACTTCGTCTCTGGTTTCATCAAATTGAAGGAATTGCAACCCAAGATGGAAAATTATTTTATTTAACAAATGAATCTTTCATTAAAAAACCTATTGCCAATAATCCGCAGCAAATTCATCATTTCGATTTAAGCAGCTATTTATCCCAATATCTTGATTATTTGAAAACGGATTAAAACAAACAATTCGCAATTAGTCATTTAATAGCTTACTTTTGCCAAAAAAATTACAACTGTGAATTATTTATCTGTCGAAAATATATCCAAATCTTTTGGAGAAAGAACCCTTTTTGAAAACATTTCTTTTGGAATTAACAAAGACCAAAAAATTGCCTTTATAGCCAAAAATGGTTCGGGAAAAACAACAATAATGAACATTATTAATGGTTTTGACGAACCAGATACAGGACAAGTTATCTTGCGTAAAAGCATCCGAATGGCATTTCTTTCTCAAGACAATAATTTACAAGACGAATTGACGATTGAAGAAAGCATTTTTGCATCGGACAATGAAACTTTAAAGATTATTGAAGCTTACGAAAAAGCATTAGAAAATCCTGAAGACGAAGAAGCCTATCAAAAAGCTTTTGACGGAATGGATCAGCACAATGCCTGGGATTTTGAAACCCAATACAAACAAATTTTATTCAAATTAAAGCTTGAAGATTTTAAACTAAAAGTAAAAAATCTTTCCGGAGGACAAAAAAAACGTCTTTCTCTAGCCATTATTTTGATTAATCGTCCTGACTTATTGATTTTGGATGAGCCAACGAATCACCTGGACTTAGAAATGATTGAATGGCTGGAAAGTTATTTTGCAAAAGAAAATATTACCTTATTTATGGTTACGCACGACCGTTTCTTTTTGGAGCGTGTGTGTAACGAAATCATAGAATTGGACAACGGAAAAATATACCAATACAAAGGAAATTACTCTTATTATTTAGAGAAAAAAGAAGAACGCATTGCTTCTGAAAATGCCAGTGTAGACAAAGCACAAAACTTATTTGTAAAAGAATTAGAATGGATGCGTCGTCAGCCAAAAGCGAGAACAACCAAATCTAAATCGCGTCAGGATGATTTTTACGTTATCAAAGAAAAAGCGCAAAGTCGTCGAAAAGAGAACAAAGTAGAACTGGAAATCAACATGGAGCGAATGGGAAGCAAGATTATTGAGCTTCATAAAATTTCTAAGAAATTCAAGGATCATGTAATTTTAGATGAATTTAGTTTTGACTTTCAGCCAGGAGAACGCATTGGAATTATTGGTAAAAACGGAACTGGAAAATCAACTTTCTTAAATTTAGTTACAGGAACTTTACCTCTTGATAGCGGTAGAGTTGTGATTGGCGAAACCATAAAAGTGGGTTATTATACACAAAGTGGAATTAACCCAAAACCAGGACAACGTGTTATTGATGTGATTAAAGAATACGGAGAATTTATTCCGCTAATGAAAGGACGATTAATTTCGGCTTCCCAATTATTAGAGCGTTTTCTTTTTGACTCTAAAAAACAATATGATTTTGTAGATCGATTGAGTGGTGGTGAACTAAAACGCTTGTATTTATGTACAGTTTTGATTCAGAATCCAAACTTTTTAATTCTGGATGAACCTACAAATGATTTGGATATTGTAACATTAAACGTTCTGGAAAGTTTCTTGATGGATTATCCGGGTTGTTTATTAGTAGTTTCTCACGACAGGTATTTCATGGATAAAATTGTCGATCAATTATTTGTTTTTAGAGGACAAGGTGAAATTGAAACTTTCCCTGGAAACTACTCTGATTTTAGAAGTTATGAAGACAGTAGCGATGTAGCACAAAAAGAAGATAATAAAACCGAGAAAAAGGAATGGAAACAAAAAAATCCAACTGGAAACTTGACTTTTAACGAGCAAAAAGAATATCAAAAAATCGAAAAAGAAATTAAAGATTTAGAAATTGAAAAAAGTAAGATCGAACAATTGTTCTCAGAAGGTAAAATAGCTGATACTGACATCGAAAAAAAAGCCAAAGAACTGGAGAACATCATTAATAAGATGGAAGCTAAGGAAGAACGCTGGTTTGAACTGAGTGCAAAAATTGAAGGATAAAACATTTTAATTTTCAACAAAAAAAGCTGCATTTCTATTTTAGAATTTGCAGCTTTTTTTATGTTATAAAATTCTATTTTTTCATTGGCGGCAAATCAAATGCCTTAGGTTCATGTGCAAAGTTATTACGGTGAGCACCATCACAAAAAGGCTTATTAGAAGATAATCCACAACGGCAAAGCCCTAAAGCTGTTCTGCCTTCCAATCCGTAAACTTTTCCATCACAGTCTATAATTTCGAAATCACCCTCAATTTTTATAGATCCGTTATTATTGATTATTACTTTTGTCTTACTCATATAGTTTTTTTTGATTTCAAAGATTGCAAAATATATCCTGAAAGCTCAAACTGTACTCCTGTTTTTAGAACACAAAAAGCTAATTTATATTGAATATATTTTAATAACAGTAAAGTCTTAACTCTTCCACACAACAATATAAAAAGTTGGGACTTTTTTGTTAGATAACAGTGCTGTTCTTTTTTACATTAGAATTACATACTATATTTGAAATAAAAAACAAAACATGGATATCAAACAAATTTTTGAAAACAACAAAAAGTGGATCGCTAAACAACTGCAAACCGACGAAACTTATTTTGACAAATTAGGTGCTGGACAAGCTCCAGAGATACTTTATATTGGTTGTTCTGATAGTCGTGTAACTGCCGAAGAAGTTATGGGTTTACAACCAGGAGAAGTTTTTGTACACAGAAACATTGCTAATATGGTTCCCAATACCGATTTGAATTCGATGTCGGTTATTAATTACGCAGTAAGCCATTTAAAAGTAAATCACATTGTAGTTTGTGGTCATTACGGTTGTGGTGGTGTTTTGGCTGCTATGCAACAATCAGATTTAGGAATTTTAAATCCTTGGTTAAGAAACATTAGAGATGTGTATCGAATTCACCAACAAGAATTAGATGCAATTACTAACGAAGCAGAAAAATACAAAAGACTGGTTGAATTAAACGTGCAAGAACAATGTATTAACGTGATTAAAACTGCCGAAGTTCAAAAAGCAAATACCGAAAGGAATCTAAAAGTATACGGTTGGATTTTTGATATTCATAGCGGAGAATTAATTGATCTAAATATAGATTTTGACGAAATTTTGAAAGATATTACTAAAATTTACAAAATATCTTAAACCAGAAATTCTTTCTCGAATGATACTAAAGATGCCGATTTACAGCTATTTATAAATCGGCATTTTTTTATTTCTCAGCATCTTTGTCACGTTGATTTTCTTCGTGTTCATCTCCTTCCATCAAATCATAATCATCTGGAATTCTAAAATTAGCATCTTCTTCTACATCTCGATCATTAGAAATTGGCTTCTCATACGGATGATTATGACCATCTCTAACTGTGAATCCTTGCTCCGCAATTTCTTCATTTGTTTGGTCATTAGGCTTCTTAACATGTTGCGATTCATTGACTGAATCAAGTTTACCCGCAACACTACTTTTACTGTCTTTTTTATCTTTATTTTCCATTTTTAATTCATTTTTAAGGATTACTCTTTTTCATAATAAATAATAAAATAAACCATTACAATATTCAATGACAACGAAATACTATTGGTAACAATTATTGGCAGGTCATTTTTTAAAACTCCATATACCACCCACATTGCTATTCCAAAAGTCAATATGCTAAAAGTTAACAACGAAATGTCTTTTACTTTCTTCGTTTTCCATACTTTCCAAATTTGTGGAATAACAGAAATCGTAACACATATTCCTGCAGAAAAACCTAAAACATCTATAAAATTCATAGCTTTCTTTTTTAGTTCTATTTTACGCTAGAAGTATTTTATCTTTTTCGAAAATAAATCAAATAGAAATTGTAAGAACTAAAAATAGTTTGATTTTCTATATTGCTTTGACTTCAAAAAATTAAAGATTATCTCAAAAGAAAAAGCTCTCAAATAGTTTCTAACTTTTTGAGAGCTTTTATATGTTGGCTTTTTAGACCAAACGTTAAGAACTAAACCAAATCAAAACGATCTAAATTCATTACTTTGTTCCATGCAGCCACAAAATCTTTCACAAATTTATGATGAGCATCGGCACTGGCGTAAACTTCAGCAATAGCTCTCAACTCAGAGTTAGAACCAAATACTAAATCCACACGAGTTCCTGTCCATTTTGGCTGACCTGTTTTACGGTCTGTTCCAATATAAATTTCTTTACTTTCGTCCATTGCTTTCCAGGCTGTTCCCATGTCTAACAAATTAACAAAGAAATCTGTTGTTAATTGTCCAGAACGATTGGTTAATACACCATTTTTTGAACCGTCAAAATTAGTATCTAAAGCTCTCAAACCACCTATTAAAACAGTTAATTCAGGAGAAGTTAAGGTTAACAATTGTGCTTTGTCAATTAATAATTCTTCAGTAGAAACAGCACTTTTATTTTTTCTGTAATTTCTAAAACCATCGGCAATTGGCTCTAAAAACCCAACCGATTCAACGTCTGTTTGTTCCTGAGTAGCATCTGTACGACCAGCAGTAAATGGTACTGTTACACTTGTTCCTGCATCAGCTGCCGCTTTTTCTACAGCAACATTACCCGCTAATACAATTAGATCCGCAATAGAAACTTTTTTAGATCCGTTTGTAGCATTAAATTTACTTTGAATATTTTCTAAAGCAGTTAAAACTTTACTTAATTGAACTGGATTATTTACTTCCCAATTTTTTTGTGGTTCTAATCGAATACGTGCTCCATTGGCACCACCACGTTTATCAGAACCTCTAAAAGTAGATGCCGAAGCCCATGCAGTAGTCACTAATTCTGAAACCGAAAATCCTAATCCTAAAATTTGAGATTTTAACACATCAACATCATTAGCATCTATTAATTCATAATCTGCAGCAGGAATTGGATCTTGCCATGTAAACACTTCATGAGGAACATCTGGACCTAAATATCGTGAAAGAGGTCCCATATCACGGTGTGTTAATTTAAACCAGGCTTTTGCAAAAGCATCAGCAAATTGATCTGGATTTTCGCGAAATCTTTTTGATATTTTAGCATATTCTGGATCAAATCGTAAAGATAAATCGGTTGTCAGCATCGTTGGTTGATGCATTTTGTTTGGATCGTGTGCATCTGGAGTAATTGCGCCAACATTTGTAGCCACCCATTGATGAGCCCCAGCAGGACTTTTTGTTAATTCCCAATCAAAATCTAATAAGTATTCGAAAAATAAGTTCGTCCATTCTGTTGGTTTACTCGTCCAGGTAACTTCAAGACCAGAACTAATGGTATCAGCACCTTTACCTGTTCCAAAACTATTACTCCAACCAAAACCTAGTTCTTCAATTCCTGAATCTTCAGGTTCTTTACCTACATGATCAGTAGAAGCCGCTCCGTGTGCTTTACCAAATGTATGACCACCAGCAATTAATGCCACCGTTTCCTCATCATTCATTGCCATACGACCAAAAGTATCTCTAATATCATGGGCAGCTAAAACAGGATCTGGATTTCCGTCTGGTCCTTCTGGATTTACATAAATCAATCCCATTTGAACAGCAGCTAAAGGATTTTCTAACTTACGAGAATGAACTTTCCCATCTGCATCGTCATCAGAAGCAACCACACCGTCTCCACCTACTCCATGAGAACCATGTGCATAGCGGATATCTCCACCTAACCAGGTTTTTTCGGAACCCCAATATACATCCATGTCCGGCTCCCAAACATCAGCACGACCACCAGCAAAACCTAATGTTTTGAATCCCATAGACTCTAAAGCGATATTTCCGGTAAGGATCATTAAATCAGCCCAGGAAATTTTATTACCATATTTTTGTTTTATTGGCCAAATCAAACGGCGTGCTTTATCTAAAGATACATTATCAGGCCATGAGTTTAAAGGAGCAAAACGCTGTTGGCCTGAACCTGCACCACCTCGTCCGTCTTGCACACGGTATGTTCCTGCACTATGCCATGCCATACGAATAAAAAACGGTCCATAATGTCCAAAATCTGCTGGCCACCAATCCTGAGAATCAGTCATCAAAGCATGTAGATCCTTTTTTACCGCTTCTAAGTCTAGTGATTTGAATGCTTCTGCATAATCAAATTCTTCATCCATTGGATTGGATTTTGATGAATGTTGACGTAAAATATCAACTTTTAACTGATTAGGCCACCAATTTTGGTTTTGCGTTCCATTACCTGCACTTTGTTTTGGAGCACTTCCTGAAAACGGACATTTTCCACCACCGCTTGAATTGTTTGTGTTTTCCATAATTATTTGTTTTTTTATTTTTTATTTCGAAATGCTAATCTACCAACAATAAATCTATTTAAAAATAATTATTGATAGATAAAAGCTATAACTCTATTTTTGCAAACAGTCCTTCAATTAATAAAAATACTAAAAAAAATAATAACTGTTCTCTATCAAATAGTTAACAAATTAAAAAAGGCCTAAAAAAATAAGCTTCATAATCTTACAATTAAATTTATTTTATGGCATTTTTTTATGATATAAAAATAAAACTTCAATATTTTTTTCCTATTTTGCATAGCATTCCAAAACTATAGCCATGAACTCAATCACCCGAATTTTTGACTTTCCGTACCATCAACAGGATGAGTTTACTTCTATTCCAGATGCCTTAGCTTCAAAGCAAAATGGTGTTTGGGTAAAAATATCTACGCAAGAATATATTGCTAAGTCCAATAGTATTTCCAGAGCATTGTTGCGAATGGGAATAAAAAAAGACGATAAAATTGCCATTATCTCCTCTAATAATAGACCTGAATGGCACATCGTTGATATTGGTGTTTTGCAAACTGGAGCACAAACTGTTCCTATCTATCCTACTATTTCTGAACACGATTATCAATATATTCTTAGCCATTGTGAAGCAAATTATTGTTTTGTTTCTGATGAAGAAGTATTAAGAAAAATAAATTTAGTTAGAGACAAGTTACCTCATCTCAAAGAAGTTTACAGTTTTAATACTATTACCAATTGCAAAAACTGGAATGAATTATTAATACTTGGAGAAGACGAAAATAATCAAGATGAAGTTGAAGCCCGAAAAAACAGCATCAATACCGAAGATTTAGCTACTATAATTTATACTTCTGGAACAACTGGAAATCCTAAAGGTGTGATGCTTTCACATCAAAATATTGTTTCAAATGTTTTGGGTAGTGCTCCTAGAATTCCTTTCCAAGCAGGAAAAAGCAGGGCTTTAAGCTTTTTACCTATCTGTCATATTTTCGAAAGAATGGTACTGTACTTATACCAATATTATGGTGTATCCATTTATTTTGGAGAATCCATAGAGAAAATTGGAGAAAACATAAAAGAAGTCCAACCCAATGTAATCACTGCTGTTCCTAGATTAATCGAAAAAGTATATGATAAAATTTATGCTAAAGGAGCAGAACTAACCGGAATTAAAAAGAAATTATTCTTTTGGGCAATTGATTTAGGCTTACGATATGAACCGTATGGAGCCAATGGTTTCTGGTATGAATTCCAACTTAAAATTGCCAGAAAACTCATTTTCAGCAAATGGAAGGAAGGACTTGGAGGCAAACTAGAAGTTATGGTTTCTGGAAGTGCTGCTTTGCAAACTCGCTTGTCTCGAATTTTTGCCGCCGCTGAAATACCAGTTATGGAAGGTTATGGTTTAACCGAAACTTCGCCTGTAATTGCTGTAAATGACATGAGAAATTATGGTTTCCGAATTGGAACTGTTGGAAAAGTAATTAATAATGTTGAAGTAAAAATTGCCGAAGACGGAGAAATTCTTTGCAAAGGACCTAATGTAATGATGGGTTATTACAAAAACGAAAAACTGACTAATGAAGTCATTACCGATGGTTATTTCCATACTGGAGATATAGGAAATATGGATCCAGATGGTTTTTTAAAAATTACCGATCGCAAAAAAGAAATGTTTAAAACTTCGGGTGGAAAATACATTGCTCCTCAGCTTATTGAAAACACAATGAAACAATCACGTTTTATAGAACAAATAATGGTGATTGGCGAAGGTCAAAAAATGCCAGCTGCATTTATCCAACCTAATTTTGATTTTATAATTGAATGGGCTAAAAAGAATAAAATTGACTTAGATAAATCGCACAAGGGTATCGTTTCTAACGAAAAAGTTATTGCCCGAATCCAACAGGAAATTGATTCTATTAATCCTAAATTTGGTCATTGGGAACAAATAAAACGTTTTGAACTTACTCCTGATATTTGGTCTATTGATGGTGGACAATTGACACCAACACTTAAATTGAAACGTAAAAACGTTTTAGAAAAATACCAGGATTTATATCAAAAAATATATAGTGTTTAAATAAAACCTATTTCTTAACTAAAAAAGAGATTGTTTCATACAGTATGAAACAATCTCTTTTTTTTACGCCGAAACCATTATTTAACAAAAAAATAGCGGTTTTTTATTATGCGTGCATACTATTATTTCTTATATTTGAAACAACAACAATGCTAATATCATAATTTTTAGACTAAAATAAAATGATTATGATAAAAAAAAATGATTTTCTATATGCCAGAAACTTAATAAGCATGCCACATGAAAAACAAAACGATAGACTATATTTTAAGAGCGACTTGGCAAGCTATTTCCAGAATGTACAATGAAGAAGCTACTAAATATGGAGCTACAATGGCAACTGGCTTTACATTATTAAGTATTGACAAAGAAGAAGGAACTCCATCTACTGCTTTAGGTCCAAAAATGGGAATGGAATCCACAAGCCTGACTCGCATATTAAAATCGATGGAAGAAAAAGGATTAATCATTAAAAAGAAAAATCCAAATGACGGTCGAGGTGTTTTAATTTACCTAACGGATCAAGGAAAAGAAAAAAGAGCCTTATCTAAAAGTACCGTTATCCAATTTAATGAAAGTATTAAAAAACATATCTCTGATGAAAAATGGGAAAACTTCATAGAAGTTGCCGAAACCATCAACAAATTAATACAAGATAAAGAAATATTTAACCCATCTGAAAATAGAGAAAATGGAATCGCTATAACTGAAAAAGACAAAAAATAATTCATTAGTAACGATAACAAATTCAGATAAAAATAAATAGTAACAACTTATGAAACGCACAATTAAAAAAGTTGCCGTAATCGGTTCAGGAATCATGGGTTCAGGAATTGCTTCTCATTTTGCAAACATCGGTGTCGAAGTATTGCTTTTGGACATTGCTCCAAAAGAACTTACTGAAGCCGAGAGCAAAAAAGGACTCACTCTGGAAAGTAAAGTAGTTAGAAACCGAATTGTCAATGAGCATTTGGCTAATTCCCTAAAATCAAAACCCTCCCCTATTTACAGTACAAAATTTGCTAGTAGAATCACCACTGGAAATACCACGGATGATATGGCAAAAATTGCTAATGTAGACTGGATTATAGAAGTTGTGGTAGAACGTTTGGACATCAAAAAATTAGTTTTCGAACAAATCGATCAATACCGAACTCCAGGAACCTTAGTGACTTCAAATACTTCTGGGATTCCAATCCATTTTATGAGTGAAGGACGAAGCGATGATTTTCAGCAACACTTTTGCGGAACACACTTTTTTAATCCGGCGCGTTACTTAAAATTATTCGAAATTATTCCAGGACCAAAAACTTCGACTGAAGTATTGGATTTTTTGAATAATTATGGAGAAAAATTCTTAGGAAAGACTTCGGTTATTGCCAAAGATACTCCTGCTTTCATAGGAAACCGTATTGGAGTTTTCGGAATCCAAAGTTTGTTTCACTTGGTAAAAGAAATGAATCTGACTATTGAAGAAGTCGATAAATTAACTGGGCCTGTAATTGGACGACCAAAGTCGGCTACTTTTAGAACTGTTGATGTAGTAGGTTTAGATACTTTGGTTCATGTTGCCAATGGAATTTACGAAAACTGTCCTGAAGACGAAGCACATGAATTGTTTAAACTTCCTGAATTCATCACCAAAATGGTGGAGAATAAATGGTTTGGAAGCAAAACTGGACAAGGTTTTTACAAAAAAGTAGATAAAGATATTCTTTCATTGGATTTAAATACTTTAGAATATCGTGCAGCTAAAAAAGCTTCGTTTGCTACTTTAGAACTCACAAAAACCATTGATAAACCTATTGACCGTTTTAAAGTTTTAATAAAAGGACAAGATAAAGCGGGAGAATTTTACAGAAAAAGTTTCGCCGCATTATTGGCTTATGTTTCCAATAGAATTCCTGAAATCTCTGATGAATTATATAAAATTGACGATGCTATGAAAGCTGGTTTTGGCTGGGAAAACGGTCCATTCGAAATTTGGGATGCCATTGGGGTTGAAAAAGGAATCGAAATAATAAAAGCCGAAGGTCATACTCCTGCTCCATGGGTAAATGAGATGTTGGCTTCAGGAAGCAACAGTTTTTATTCTGTAAAAGAAGGTGCTACTTATTTCTATGATATTACAACCAAATCGCAAACTAAAGTTCCGGGACAAGATGCTTTTATTATTCTGAATAACATTCGTGAAAGCAAAAAAGTCTGGAGCAACAGTGGTGCTATCATTGAAGATTTGGGCGACGGAATTTTGAATATTGAATTCAAATCGAAAATGAATACTATTGGTGGTGATGTATTGCAAGCCATCAACAAAGGAATTGATTTAGCCGAAAAAGAATATTCCGGATTAGTTATAGGAAATCAAGCTGCTAATTTTTCGGTTGGTGCCAATATCGGAATGATATTCATGATGGCTGTAGAACAGGAATACGACGAATTAAATATGGCCATCAAAATGTTTCAGGATACCATGATGCGTGTGCGCTACTCTTCGATTCCTGTAGTGGTTGCACCACACGGAATGACTTTTGGTGGTGGATGCGAAATGAGTCTTCATGCCGATAAAGTGGTTGCTGCCGCAGAAACCTACATGGGATTGGTGGAATTTGGTGTTGGTGTGATTCCTGGTGGCGGTGGTTCGAAAGAATTGACTTTACGTGCCGCCGATTTATTCCGCAAAAACGATGTAGAACTCAATACTTTACAGGAATATTTCCTGACCATTGCTATGGCAAAAGTATCAACTTCCGCTTATGAAGCCTTTGATACTGGTTTATTACAATATGGAAAAGACATTATTGTAGTGAATAAAGACCGCCAAATTGCCGAAGCAAAAAAACATGCCCTATTAATGGCTGAAGCGGGTTACACTCAACCTATCAAAAGAAATGATATCAAAGTTTTAGGAAAACAAGCTTTGGGAATGTTCTTAGTAGGAACCGACCAAATGCTTGCTGGAAAATACATTTCAGAACACGATAAAAAAATTGCAAACAAGCTAGCTTATGTCATGGCTGGAGGCGATTTATCTGAACCTACATTAGTTTCTGAACAATACTTACTCGATTTAGAAAGAGAAGCTTTCTTGTCTCTTTGTACTGAAAGAAAAACAATGGAGCGTATTCAGTATATGTTAAAGTCTGGGAAACCTTTGAGAAATTAGTTTTTAAGAATTAAGATTTGAGAATTAAGTATCAAGATCAAATCATCAATTTGAAAAATTAAAGATTTGGCAAAAAGCAATGACCTCGTAGAGGTCAACTGTTTATAGAAAAACAATATAATTTTAGTTTTAGCTCCGTAGGAGCGACCTGTAAAAACGAATTTATGGCAAACACCTATTCGCAAATTTATATCCAAATTGTTTTTGCAGTAAAAGGAAGAGAAAACCTTATTACTAAAGAAATCCGTGAAGAATTACATAAATTCATTACAGGTATTGTTTCCAATAGAGGACAAAAGTTATTAGCCATTTTTGCAATGCCAGATCACGTTCATATTTTGATTGGTTTGAAACCAAACATCACAATATCGGATTTGGTGAGAGATATAAAAGCTGGTTCATCAAAATTTATTAATGACAGTAAATGGATTAACGGAAAGTTCAATTGGCAAGAAGGATATGGAGCATTCTCTTATTCAAAAAGCCATTTAGACAATGTGATAAAATATATTCTAAACCAAGAAGAACATCATAAAAAACAAACATTTAAAGAAGAGTATCTTGCATTTTTAGAAAAATTTGAAATTGAATATGAGGAAAAATATTTATTTGAATGGATCGAATAATAAACAGGTTGCTCCTACGGAGCTCATCAACAAATTCGCAACTTAATGCTACAAACAGTGTGCCTCTACGAGGCAAATAAATAGGAGCAAAAAAGAACATGATACTAATTAAAATCTTTACAAAACAGTTCCGTAATAGAAAAAGCACTAAAAAAACCTCGTAGAGGCTTACTGTTTATAAAAATATAATTTGAAATTAAATTTAGCTCCGTAGGAGCGAACTGTAAAATATCAAAATAATAAGAATTATGAAAAACACAACAGCATATATTGTTTCTGCATACAGAACAGCAGTTGGAAAAGCTCCAAAAGGTGTATTCCGTTTTAAACGCCCTGATGAATTGGCAGCAGAAACCATTCAACACATGATGAATGAATTGCCTGATTTCGACAAAAAAAGAATCGATGATGTCATGGTAGGAAACGCTATGCCAGAAGCCGAACAAGGATTGAATTTTGGACGATTAATTTCCTTAATGGGATTAGAAATTAATGATGTTCCAGGAGTTACCGTAAATAGATATTGTGCCTCAGGTATAGAAACCATCGGAATGGCAACTGCTCGAATCCAATCGGGAATGGCAGATTGTATTATTGCTGGTGGGGCCGAAAGCATGAGTTTTATCCCAATGGGAGGTTACCGACCTACTCCAGATTATGCCGTTGCCAAAGCTGGTCACGAAGATTATTACTGGGGAATGGGACTAACAGCCGAAGCCGTTGCAAAACAATTCAATATTTCTAGAGAAGACCAGGATTTATTTGGTTATCATTCACATCAAAAAGCATTGAAAGCGCAAGCTGAAGGCAAATTTGACAACCAAATTGTTCCTATTACTATTGAACAAACTTTTGTCAATGCGAATGGTAAGAAAGAAACGAAATCTTATGTAGTCAATAAAGACGAAGGGCCTAGAGCCGATACTTCGTTAGAAGCATTAGCTAAATTACGACCAGTTTTTGCTGCTGACGGAAGTGTAACAGCAGGAACTTCTTCTCAAATGAGTGATGGTGCTGCCTTTGTTTTAATTATGAGCGAAGAATTGGTGAAAGAATTAAACCTAACACCTATAGTTCGATTGGTTAATTACGCCTCAGCTGGAGTAGAACCAAGAATCATGGGAATTGGTCCTGTAAAAGCCATTCCAAAAGCCTTAAAACAAGCGGGGTTGCAATTAAAAGACATTGATTTAATCGAATTAAACGAAGCCTTCGCTTCACAATCCTTAGCTGTAATTAGAGAATTAGATTTGAATCCTGATATTGTAAATGTAAACGGAGGTGCCATTGCATTAGGTCACCCTCTAGGTTGTACTGGAGCAAAATTATCCGTTCAATTATTCGACGAAATGAAACGCCGTGGCAATAAATATGGAATGGTAACCATGTGTGTAGGAACAGGACAAGGAGCAGCAGGGATTTTTGAATTGCTTTAGGAAGATCAAAGAGGAAAGAAGCAAGATACTAGACGTACAAGATAATGAATCATAAATTAAAAACATACAAAAAGTAGAAACCATGGCAGATACAATCGAAAAAAACGCGACTCGTGGTGGTCAGTTTTTAGTTAAAGAGACAAAATGCGAAGACATTTTTATTCCGGAAGATTTCTCTGAAGAACAAAAAATGATGCGCGACATGGTCAAAGAATTTGTTGACAAAGAACTTTGGCCTAACAAAGATCGCTTTGAAAAAAAGGACTTTGCTTTTACTGTTGAATGTATGCATAAAGCTGCCGAACTCGGACTTTTGAGCATTTCTGTTCCGGAAGCCTATGGCGGAATGGGAATGGGATTTGTCGATACGGTTTTGGTTTGTGATTACATTTCAGGTGCAACAGGATCATTTTCTAGTGCTTTTGGTGCACATACTGGAATTGGAACGTTACCAATTACATTATACGGAACAGAGGAGCAAAAACAAAAATACGTTCCAAAACTAGCTTCAGGCGAATGGTTTGGTGCTTATTGCCTTACTGAACCTGGTGCTGGAAGCGATGCCAATTCTGGAAAAACAAAAGCTGTTTTATCTGAAGATGGTACTCATTACAAAATTACAGGACAAAAAATGTGGATTACCAATGCTGGATTTTGTTCGCTTTTCATTGTTTTTGCCCGAATTGAAGATGATAAAAACATCACTGGTTTTATTGTCGAAAACAATCCCGAAAATGGTATTTCTACCAATGAAGAAGAACATAAATTAGGAATTCGTGCTTCATCGACAAGACAAGTGTTTTTTAATGAAACCAAAGTTCCTGTAGAAAACATGCTTTCCGAAAGGGGAAATGGTTTTAAAATTGCGATGAATGCACTGAATGTGGGTCGTATTAAATTGGCAGCAGCCTGTTTGGATTCACAACGAAGAATTATTACTGGATCAGCTAAATATTCGAATGAAAGAGTACAGTTTAATGTTCCAATTTCAAAATTTGGTGCCATTCGATACAAATTAGCCGAAATGGCTACTAGCTGTTACGCAGGTGAAAGTGCGGTTTATAGAGCAGCCAAAAGTATCGAAGAACGGATTTCCATTCGCGAAAGCGAAGGTGCTTCACAACAGGAAGCCGAATTAAAAGGCGTGGAAGAATTTGCTATAGAATGTGCTATCTTAAAAGTAGCGGTTTCTGAAGACATTCAAAATTGTTCTGATGAAGGAATTCAAATTTTTGGAGGAATGGGATTCTCTGAAGACACTCCTATGGAAAGTGCTTGGCGTGATGCCAGAATTACCCGAATTTACGAAGGAACTAACGAAATCAACCGAATGCTATCAGTAGGAATGTTGATTAAAAAAGCCATGAAAGGTCATGTGGATTTATTAGGTCCTGCTTCAAAAGTACAAGAAGATTTAATGGGAATTCCATCATTTGAAACTCCTGATTATTCTGAATTATTTTCTGAAGAAAAAGAAATGATTAGCAAATTGAAAAAAGCATTTCTAATGGTTGCTGGTGGTGCTGTTCAAAAATACGGTCCTGATTTAGACGAGCACCAACAATTGTTAATTGCATCGGCTGATATTTTAATCGAAATTTACATGGCTGAATCTACTATTTTAAGAACAGAGAAATTAGCTAAAAAAGAAGGAGAAGCCAATATTAAAGAACAAATTGCAATGGCTAAATTGTATCTTTATAAAGCAGTCGATATTATTACGCAAAAAGGAAAAGAAAGCATCATTTCTTTTGCCGAAGGCGATGAACAACGCATGATGTTAATGGGATTGAGACGTTATACTAAGTACACGAATATGCCCAACATTGTAGAAATTAGAAGAACTATTAGTGCTAAAATTATTGCCGAAAACAAATATTGTTTTTAATATAATTTGTTGCAATTAGGTATAAAAAACGTCCCGAAAAATCGGGACGTTTTTTTGTGCATATCATTTTTTCTCTTCTTCTAATGGCGATATTTCACCAAAATAAGAAATAGATTCTCTATTATTACTAATGATGGTTAGTGTGCTACTTCCTTCAAATAGTACAGAAAGTGTGATATTAAAAAAATCCTGCTGTCCTTTGACTTCAACATCAATTTGATATCCTTTTTTCTTCTTTTTTACTATAAATTTTTCTGGTTTTCCTTCAAATTTTAATCCTGTATCACTGCCACCATAACCTAATCCACTAAATCCTCTGCCAAAAAAAGGCATTTCACTTTTTATAAAATCAGGTTTAAACTGGATAAAATTGGGAATAATACTTAAATCAATCATTTGAAAAGTTTGCGAATTTAAATTTCGAGCAACAAATTGAAATTCTTTAGCATTAATGAGTTTTTCAACCTCTTTTTGTTTCTCTACTCTTTTTTCATTTCGGAGTTGTCTTCTTGTTTGTTCCTGAGAAAATCCAATTAAAACATTAAAACAAAGCAAGAATACAATAGCTATTTTATATGTTTTCATAATTTTTTGTTTTTAATATTAATACCAAAATATTTAAAAAATTATCTAATATCAAAAAGACTTTGATCAAATAAATTTACCCATTTGAAATAACAAAAATTATTCCTATATTTAGTTAAAAAGCAAAATTGTATGAAAAAAACTAGGAGTTTGACTCAAAATTATATTTCAGGAACAGTAAAAAGAATGATTATTACAACAAAATAATTAGATTTTTAACTGTTTATCTTCTTCAAATAACAATTTAATATTCTCATAAGAGTTCTTCAAAACTTCCGGAATGTCATTGGGATGAATCCAGGCTACTTTTTCAATTCCTTCTTCTAATTGTCCTTTAGGTATGCCTTCAAAATCTGAAAACATTTCAAACCAATGGGTTATTTTTAATTTATAAACCCCGTTACGCTTGAAAACATGATAGGTTTTTTGCAGTTTATTAATAATTCTTAATTGATTTACACCTGTCTCTTCTTCCACCTCGCGCATAGCAGTTTGCTCAATCTCTTCCTTCTTTTCGACACCCCCTTTGGGCAAATCCCATTTTCCATTTCGAAAAATAAACAAAACCTCCCCTTTTTTGTTATACACTAACCCTCCACCCGCTTTATTCACTGGGATTTTAGCTTTCAAGGTTTTCATAATCTCCTTTTCATCAGGATGGTAGAGATAGGCTTTTTGAATTTTATTTTGAAATATTTTGACTATAATTTGCTTTATATCAATACTTTCCAATAAAAACAGCTGAAAATCTGTCTCTTTAGAGATTTTATTTGTCAAAAAAAGTGGTTTGTCGTTCACAAAAACTTTATACATTTGTACTATGATTTTTAATAAAGATACAGCCGAAAAAACAGCCGAATTGCTTTTACAAATAAATGCAATTAAATTGAATCCTGAAAATTCTTTTACATGGGCTTCAGGGTGGAAATCACCTATTTATTGTGATAACCGCCTAATACTTTCATTTCCAACAATAAGAAATTATATAAGAGATGAATTTGCAAAAAATATTGAGAAACAATTTGGAAAACCAGAAGTTATTGCTGGTGTTGCAACTGGAGCTATCGGAATAGGTATGCTTGTTGCCGAAAGCATGGGATTACCTTTTGTTTATGTACGTCCAGAACCTAAAAAACACGGTCGTCAAAACCAGGTGGAAGGTTTCTTGCAAAAAGGACAAAATGTAGTTGTGGTTGAAGATTTAATCAGTACAGGAAACAGTAGTTTGCTTGCTGTTGAAGCTTTGCGTGCTGCAGGAGCTAATATTAAAGGTATGGCTGCCATTTTTACTTATGGTTTTGATGTGGCCGAAGAAAACTTTAAAAATGCAAAACTGGATTTATATACTTTAAGTAATTATCAAAATCTTTTGAATTTAGCTGTAGCTAAAAAATACATTACGGAAAAGGAAGAAAGCACTTTAAGAGAATGGAGCGTTACTCCTTCTACATGGGGACAAGTAGATAGCAATTAAAAAAATAAAATCATGAACTTAGAAAGTCCAAAGGTTAACATTGAAAAATCGGCAGATGAATTATTTAATTTATTAACCGATATGAAAAATTTCGAGAAATTAATGCCTGAAAACATTGCTAAGTTTGAAGTTATTGGAGATGATTCTTTTCTCTTTGGTTTAAAAGGAATGCCTGAAATACAACTGAAAGTAACTGAGAAATCGGCTCCAAACAAAATTGTATTTGGTTCAGCTAGTGATAAAGTACCTTTTACATTAATAACTAATATTGAAAGTGTTTCGGCTAATTCAAGTTCAGTAAAATTAAATTTCGAAGGAAGCTTTAATCCCATGATGGCAATGATGGTAAAAGGTCCAATTAGTAAATTTATCGAAACCCTTGTTTCTAATATGCCTAAATTATAGCCTATCCTCTTAAAAACATACTTTTATAACAAACCCTTTTAGTGTTTAGACTAAAAGGGTTTGTTTTTTTATACAAATGGCTTTAAGCATGCTATTCTTACCTAATTATCTTTCTTTTTAGCTTTAAGCTATTCCACTTTAAGTAATAGAAAATAATGCCTCTGTTATTTTTATTTCAAACCTTCTCTTGTTTTATTTTTTTTAACACAAAACACAAATATCCATCAATTCAACACCTTAAAACAAAAAATAAGGTTAAAATTGAACCAAAAACACAAATAAATATACATAAATACAAATTAACCCTATTTTTTAAGGGGTATGCACTAAAATATATTTGTGAATATATCAAAATTCAATTGCCGAAAATAAATATTACACATTATTTTGATTTGATTTTCGGTAATTGACAATTCTTTCGGTTTTTTAGCAAAAAATACTAATTCTTTGATATTTTTAAAGCAAAAGTTAATAAATTCGCCATTATCAATAACAAAAAAACAAAATCACTAACAATTATTCAAAAACAGAAATAACTTTTACAAAAACCATAAAAACATTTAACTGAATATTAAAACTTAAAAAGAAGAAACAATAAAAAACTTTTACCATAAATCAATTTAAAACCCATTTATTATGAAAAAAATCGAAGCAGTGATACGAAAATCTAAATTTGAGGATGTAAAAAAAGCATTGCACCAAATTGAGGTTAACTTTTTTACCTATTGGGACGTTACCGGAGTTGGTAACGAAAAAGAGGGACACGTATACAGAGGAATCACTTACAGTACTACAGATATCCAAAGAAGATATATTTCGATAGTAGTTTCAGATCCTTTTTTAGAAAGAACCATTGACGCTATTTTAAATGCGGCAGAAACAGGAATGGTTGGAGATGGAAAAATATTTGTTTCTGATATCACGGAAACTTACCGAATTAGAACCAAAGAAAAAGGAACAGACGCTGTTAACTAAATCATTTTTTAAAATTAACTTATAAAATATATATTATGGATACGAATGCTGTATTAGACTTAATGTGGGTATTAATCTGCGGAATTTTAGTGTTTTTCATGCAAGCTGGTTTTACTCTTGTAGAAGCTGGTTTTACAAGATCAAAAAACACAGGAAACATTATAATGAAAAACTTAATGGATTTTTGTATTGGTAGCATTGCCTTCTGGGTACTTGGTTACTCATTAATGTACGGAGATTCAATTAGTGGTTTCATAGGAACTCCAAGTTTGATTTTTGACACTGCTGCTGATATGCACAGTTTATTCTTTCAAACTGTTTTTGCTGCTACTGCTGCTACAATTGTTTCTGGAGCTATTGCTGAAAGAACTAAATTTACTACTTATTTATTCTTCTCTCTTTTAATGACTTTAGTAATTTACCCAATCTCAGGAAGCTGGGTATGGAACAGTGGAGGTTGGTTAGCTCAAATGGGCTTTACTGATTTTGCTGGTTCAACTGTAGTACACTCTGTTGGTGGATGGGCTTCATTAGTTGCTGCTGCAATGGTAGGTCCTAGAATTGGAAAATACAATGCTGACGGAACTTCAAATGCAATTCCTGGTCACAACATTATGTTAGGAGCTTTAGGGGTATTTATTTTATGGATGGGTTGGTTTGGATTTAACCCAGGTTCTCAATTAGCTATCTCTGGAGACAATGCAATTGCTGTAGCTGGAATCTTTATCACAACAAATTTAGCTGGAGCTGTTGGAGCAATAGCTGCTATGTTTGTAACTTGGATTATCTACAAAAAACCAGATATCTCTATGACATTAAATGGTGTATTAGCTGGATTAGTGGGTGTAACTGCAGGTTGTGCTGCTGTAGATACTGTTGGAGCTTTCTTCATAGGATTAATTTGTGGTATTGCTGTAGTATTCTCAATCGAATTTATCGATAAAAAACTTAAAATTGACGATCCAGTTGGAGCAGTTTCAGTACACGGAGTTTGTGGAGCTTTAGGTACTTTATTAGTAGGTATTTTTGCTACTGATGGTGGATTACTTTACGGAGGTGGATTTGAAAAACTAGGAGTTCAAGCTACAGGAGTTGTTGCAATTGGTGCATGGGCTATCGTAACCTCTTTTATTGTACTTTTTGTTCTTAAAAAATTAATGGGATTAAGAGTAACTAAAGAAGAAGAAATTGACGGATTAGATATTCACGAACATGGTTCAAATGTTTATAATGATTAATAACTACATACTTTAAACTATTAAAGCCACAACATTAAACCCGTTGTGGCTTTTTTAATTTTATGAGCTAATACTTTTGATTCAATACTTAAATTAGTATTCAGTTATTAAAAAAATTAACAAAAGCTTGAGATTGTATTTAAATCAATAGCCAAGATAAATGTTTAAATTTAACATGGAAAAGCTATTTAAATAGCAATAATAGTATTCATTTAAAAACATATATCATGAGTTTATTGACAGATAATATTATCCCAAGAGAACACGGTAAAGTTTTTGGGACTAATGCTAATCACGAAACAGAACTAACTGAAATAAAAAACAAACTTCTAAAAGCGGATGGCATAACACAAGTACAAATTAACCACTCTGTTTTCCCAAAAGAATTTACCGTATTTACTGATAAATTGATTAGTGTTGAAGAAATAGAAAACATTGTCAAATCAACTGGTTTTAATGCTATTCCAAAAGCACTTATATAACTTAACTAACTTAACGATACAGAAAAAACTCCTCTAGAAATAAATAATTTCTAGAGGAGTTTTTTTATTTGAAAAATTAAGTTGATAACTAAATTTTATATCGTAATATTGCAATATAAAAATATAACGATGGGAACGACTAAAACCGAACACTTTACCGATGTACAAAACGAAATGGCGACTTTAGCAAAAGCCATAGGTCACCCGGCACGAATTGCCATTATAGAATATCTTATAAAAGTAGATAGCTGTATTTGTGGTGATATTGTAAATGAGTTACCACTCTCCCAGCCTACTATTTCGCAACACCTGAAAGAACTTAAAAACGCAGGACTTATTAAAGGAAACTTTGAAGGAAATGCAATTTGTTATTGCTTGAATGAAGAAGGTTTTAATAAAATAAAGCTCTTTTTTAATCATGTAAATACCTATTTAGAGAATAAGAAAAATGAATGTTGTTAATTTTTAAATTAGTACAAAATGAAATTATCAGAAATTAAAAATCAATTGAGCAGCGTAGAAACAGTTGCTTTTGTATTACCAAACGGAACTTATGTTCCTGAACATTTTCACGTAACCGAAGTCGGCTTAATTTCTAAAAACTTTATTGATTGCGGCGGAGTTGTGAGAAAAGAAACCGTTGTTAATTTCCAATTATGGAATGCCAATGATTTTGAACACCGTTTAAAACCTAAAAAACTATTGGATATCATTACACTTTCTGAAAAAGTTTTAGGAATTGAAGATTTCGAAATAGAAGTAGAATACCAAACTGAAACCATCGGAAAATACGATTTAGGATTCAACGGAAAAGATTTTACTTTATTAAACAAACAAACCGCTTGTTTAGCAGAAGATCAATGTGGAATTCCACCATCCAAACAAAAATTACCTGATAAGAATACTGAAACCAGCTGCTGTGCACCAGGAGGAAGCTGTTGTTAATTGCATCAACAAAAAAAGTAAACATCTATCCAATAAATTTTAAACTAAAAACATGACTTCAACACAAACTGCACTATTTCCAGAAATTGAAAAAGTAATTCATAGTTTTAATTTCGAAACGATATCCGAAGAACGCAAACAAGTTTTACAGCCTTTAATTGATTTTATTCAGACCAAAGCAAATAACAAACAAGAAATAAGACTAAACCTGATTTGCACGCACAATTCCAGAAGAAGTCATTTGTCTCAAGTTTGGGCACAAACTGCCGCAACTTATTACGACATCAAAAATGTATTTTGCTATTCTGGAGGAACTGAGGCAACAGCTTTATTCCCAATGGCGGCTCAAACTTTAGCCAAACAAGGATTCCAAATTAAAACTATTGCTGAAGGAAACAATCCTATTTATGCAATAAAATATACTGAAAACGCACATCCAATCATTGGATTTTCTAAAACCTTTGATTCTGAGTTTAATCCACAATCTGAGTTTGCAGCCATCATGACTTGTTCACAAGCCGATGGAGGTTGTCCTTTTATTGCTGGAGCGGAAAAGCGTATTCCAATTACTTTTGAAGATCCAAAAGCTTTTGATAATACTCCGCAACAAGCTGAAAAATATGAAGAAAGAAGCATTCAAATTGGTACAGAACTTTTTTATGTGTTTTCACAAATTCAAAAATAATCATGTCAATAAATCATTGCACACCCGCTGCTTCTAGAAAAAAGCTGAGCTTTCTCGATCGTTTTCTAACGCTTTGGATCTTTTTAGCCATGGCAATAGGAGTTGGTATTGGAAACTTTATTCCGTCTAGCAGTAACTTTATCAATTCCTTTTCAAGCGGAACAACTAATATTCCGCTTGCTATAGGACTTATTTTAATGATGTATCCTCCACTAGCTAAAGTAAAATATGAACAAATGGGCGAAGTATTTAAAAACGTCAAAGTTCTAAGTGCTTCATTAATTTTGAATTGGATTATTGGCCCCATTTTAATGTTTTCCTTAGCATTATTATTTCTAAATGGTTATCCAGAATACATGATTGGACTAATTCTTATTGGACTTGCCCGATGCATCGCTATGGTAGTCGTATGGAATGACCTTGCCGATGGAAACAGAGAATATGCCGCTGGACTTATTGCTTTAAACAGTATTTTTCAGGTATTGCTTTACAGCGTGTATGCCTATGTTTTTATCACTGTACTTCCTCCCTATTTTGGTTATAACGGATTTGAAGTCAACATTAGCATAGCACAAATTGCAGAAAGTGTTGGGATTTATTTAGGAATTCCATTTGCTTTAGGAGTAATTAGTAGATACAGTTTAATAGCCTTAAAAGGCGAAGATTGGTTCCAAAATAAATTTGTTCCCATTATTTCTCCTATCACATTGATTGCGTTATTATTTACAATCATCATTATGTTTAGTTTAAAAGGAGCACTTATTGTTCAAATTCCAATGGATGTAGTGCGAATAGCTATTCCACTGGTTATTTATTTCAGTCTAATGTTTGTGATAAGTTTCTTTATTGGAAAATATTTTGGCGCTGACTATTCTAAAAGTACAGCGATTGCTTTTACAGCTACAGGAAACAATTTCGAATTAGCCATTGCTGTAGCTATTGGTGTTTTTGGAATCAATAGTGGACAAGCTTTTGCTGGAGTTATTGGTCCATTAGTTGAAGTTCCAGCTTTAATTGCATTAGTAAATGTTGCCTTTTGGTTTCAAAAAAAATACTTCCAACCCATTAAGTAATCTTACGTAAAAAAAGCTTTTTTATTTTTTTCAACTGAAGCATCAAAATAAGTATCTAAAAGTACTTATTCTTGATGCTTTTTCTATTTCACAACATTAAGTTGCTATTTTAGTTGCTATTTTTTCATTTTAGACGGTAAAAACCATTGACAAACCAAACAACTATCTAAAAATTGATTAAAAAACAAAAAAAACTTCGACTGTTTTTTACACATTATCCATTTTATACCCGTAGTTTTCATAATATCTCAATTAACATCAAAAAACTAAAATTAAGTATTAAAAATAAGTATTAATACGTATATTTGCTTCGTAATACTTAATAATGATATTATGAAAAAAGTAATAGTAGTCGGAAACGGCATGGTGGGATATAAATTTTGTGAAAAATTCATATCGAAACAAGGACATGAAAATTACCAAATTACCGTATTTGGAGAAGAGCCAAGACGCGCTTACGATAGAGTTCACTTGAGTGAATACTTTGCTGGTAAGACTGCTGAAGATTTATCATTATCAACTTCAAACTGGTATGAAGAAAATAATATCATACTAAATACTTCTGAATTAATTACAGACATAAGTAGAGAACTTAAAACCATACATACGCACTTAGGTAAAACGCATGAGTATGATTACTTAGTTTTAGCTACAGGTTCAGCAGCTTTTGTTCCGCCGATTGAAGGTGTAGACAAAGAAGGTGTTTTCGTTTACAGAACAATTGAAGATCTGGATGCGATTATGGCTTATGCTAAAAAAATCAAACAAAGCGGAGCTACAGAAGCAGCAGTTCTTGGTGGTGGATTATTAGGTCTGGAAGCAGCAAAAGCAGTTCGTGATTTAGGATTAAATCCTCATGTTGTAGAATTTGCTCCGAGATTGATGCCAAGACAATTAGATAAAGGTGCTAGTGATATGCTTCAATCAAAAATTGAAGAATTGGGTATTGGTATTCATTTGAATAAATCTACTCAATACATTGCTGGTGAAGACGCCATCACAGGAATGATGTTTGAAGGCGATGATTTGCTAAAAGTAGACATGCTGGTTATTTCGGCAGGTATCAAACCTCGTGATGAACTAGGAAGAGTTTGCGGACTTGAAGTAGGCGTTAGAGGCGGAGTTGTTGTAGACAACAAAATGCAAACTTCTGATCCTAATATCTTCGCAATTGGTGAAGTGGCACTTTACAATCACATGATTTATGGTCTTGTGGCTCCAGGATATGAAATGGCTGATGTTGCGGCAGAGCAGATCATGAACGGAGACAAAACAATGAGAGAAGTAATCGATATGTCAACTCAATTAAAATTAATTGGTGTTGAAGTAGCGAGTTTTGGAGATCCTTTTATCGAAAATGATACTGTTACTGCTATTGTTTATGAAAATAAGTTTAGCGGAATATATAAAAGAATCAATGTTACCAAAGACGGAAAAACCCTTTTAGGAGGAATTCTGGTAGGTGATGCAAGTGATTACAACGGATTATTCCAAATTTACAGCAATGCAATGGCGTTGCCTCCTAACCCAGAAGATTTGATTTTGGGATCAAGAGGCGGAGAAGCTTCTACTTTTGGAAGTGCTTCTGATTTACCCGATACTGCTGTAATTTGTTCTTGCGAAAATGTAACTAAAGGCGCTATTTGTTGTTCAATTATTGACGGAACTGCAAATACATTTGGTGATGTAGTAAAACAAACCAAAGCCACTTCAGGTTGTGGAGGTTGTAAACCGATGGTTGCTGATTTAGTAAAAGCAGCTCAAAAATCAATTGGGAAAGAAGTAAAAGAAAGCATTTGTGAGCACTTCAATCATACCAGACAAGAACTATTTGATTTGGTAAAAATCAACAAATACACTAATTTCTATGAAGTGATTGATCATCACGGAAACGGAGATGGTTGCGAAGTTTGTAAACCTTTAGTAGCATCTATTTTCTCTAGTATTTACAACGATACAGCAAACAAACACGTTACAACACAAGATACTAATGACAGGTATCTTGCTAATATTCAAAGAAACGGAACCTATTCGGTTGTACCAAGAATTGCAGGTGGTGAGATTACGCCAGAAAAACTAATTGTAATTGGCGAAGTAGCGAAACAATTTGATTTATATACAAAAATTACTGGAGCACAACGTGTGGATTTATTTGGCGCTGCCTTAAACGATTTACCTGAAATATGGAGAATTCTTATCGAAAATGGTTTTGAAAGCGGACACGCTTACGGAAAATCTTTAAGAGCTGTAAAAAGTTGTGTGGGTAATGCCTGGTGTCGTTACGGAATGGATGACAGTACCACTTTTGCTATCGAATTAGAGAACCGTTACAGAGGAATTCGTTCTCCTCATAAACTAAAAGGAGGCGTTTCTGCTTGTATTAGAGAATGTGCCGAAGCAAGAGGAAAAGATTTTGGAGTAATTGCTGTTGAAGGCGGCTGGAATCTTTACATCTGTGGAAACGGTGGAGCAAATCCTAAACACGCTGTACTTTTAGCCGAACAAATCGATAAAGAAACCGTATTCAAATATATGGATCGTTTCCTAATGTACTACATCCGTACGGCTGGACCATTGGTTAGAACATCTACCTGGTTAGAAAAATTAGACGGAGGATTAGATTATTTAAAAGAAGTAATTATCCATGATCGTATTGGAATTTGTGAAACCTTAGAAGCAGAAATGGAACAACTAGTTGGAACATTTGAATGCGAATGGAAACAAGTATTAGAAAAACCAAGATTGATGAAACGTTTCAGTCACTTTGTGAACTCTGATGAGAAAGATGACAACATTGAATATGTGGGATTAAGAGATCAAAAAATGCCAAAAGCTTGGTAATTTTCAAGTTAAGACAAAAAAAATAATACTTCAATTTCAATTACTCTTTCTTTGAGAGGAATTGGAAATGAGAAAAAAAGATAAATCATGGAAAATATTTTAGACAAATACAAAACGGTTACTGTAAATGAAGTAACCACTTGGTTTAAAGCTGGTAATATCAAAGACTTTCCAAGTAACAGAGGGGGATGTATCAAATACAAAGACAAACAAATTGCTGTTTTTAATTTCGAAAGAAGAAACGAATGGTACGCTTGTCAAAACGCTTGTCCGCATAAAATGGAAATGGTTTTATCAAGAGGAATGACAGGTTCAGCAGATGGTGTTCCTAAAATTGCTTGTCCAATGCACAAAAAAACATTTTCTCTGGTGGATGGTTCTAACTTAAATGGAGACGATTTTTCTATTGCAACTTATCCTGTAAAAGTGGTGGACAACGAAGTATTCGTTGGGTTTTTAGAATAATTATGTATCTTTGAAAATATACTTTTCCAAATGATACTTACGCCATTCCAAAACGCCAGCGCAAGGATTGATGCAGAAAATGCACAAGATCCTAATAGTGAGATATTTCAATCGAAATCTTACCCAAAAGAATTATTGTATTCGAATAGAATGTATGAAAGGCTGTTGGATTTTCATCCAAACGCTTCAGAAGAAGTTCAAATTGCGGCAAAAGCACAACACATTTGTCGTTGGAAAATGCCCAGAGAATCCTATCCAATGGATCGCGTGGGTTATCTCAAATGGCGTGAAGAATTGAAAAAATTTCACGCCAAAACTACTGCTGAAATCTTAGCTTCAGTAGGATATTCCCAAGAATTTATTGATCGGGTTTCGTTTCTTATCGAAAAAAAATTACTTAAAAAAGACGAAGAAACACAACTCCTTGAAGATGTAATTTGTTTAGTGTTCCTAGAATTTTATCTTGAGCCATTTGTACAAAAACACGATACCGAAAAGCTCAAAAATATTATTCTAAAAACCTGGAATAAAATGTCTGAAAAAGGACATCAGGCCGCTTTAAAAATAAGCTATACTGACGAAAATCTTCAATTGATAAAAGACGCTCTTGGATTGTAATTCATTTCCATTATGATAAAAGAAGCCAAAGCGTTTTCTGAAAATCTTAATTTTAAAAAATTAAAGCAAATGTATTTATTTGCTTTAATTACTATTGCTATTACCATTCTGCTAAGTCAGTTGCTTATCCAGTACAACATCAGCAGCCAACTTAATGATTCCCGATTAATCAATATTTCGGGGAGACAAAGAATGTTTAGTCAAAAATTAGCCAAAGAAATCCTGATCTTAAATGCTTCAACTGATAATTCAAATGAAGCAGAATCCATTTCGAACATAAAAAAAACGCTGGAACTCTGGAAATTCACTCATTTTGCATTAGAAAAAGGAAATGACAGTATTAATTTTCCCGAAACCAAGAGTCCGCGTCTTTTAAAACTTTTCAATGCAGTAAAACCTAATGTTGACGCTATTGAGCGTGCAACTAGAAAGTACTTAGACAATCGAGAAAAAAAAGTTTCTCAAACTTTAAACCAACAAGAAGTTCAGGTTATACTGGATAATGTAGCGCTATTTGTTACTAAAATGAATCTTATTGTAAGTCAATACGAGTATGAAGCATTAGAAAAAGTAACGAAACAACGCAACATTGAATACGGAATTTTAAGTTTTACGTTACTGATTTTATTACTGGAATTCTTTTTTATTTTTAAACCTACCAATAAGAAAATTGAAGTTCTAATTTTCAAATTATTGTCTTCTGAAAGAAGAGCTATCAAACTGGCTCGTGATACCGAAGCTATCAGTATTATCAAAGAAAATTCAGTAAAAGAATTAAAGTCTTTGAACTATGCAATGGAAAACACCTTGCTGTATTGCCGAATTAGTCCACATGGAAAAATCATTCACATGGGTGAAAAATTTTCTAAATTATTACAATACAATCCTTCATTTGATACTGATAAAAGTTTTTCTCAAGCCTTAACAACTATAGAAAAAGAGCAATTAGCCATAGACCAAATTATTGCTGACAAACAAAGAAGCGGCTGGCAAGGCGAGTTAAATACAACCGATAGAAATGGCGATATGCTTTGGTTGGATATGTCGATGATTCCTGTTCGAATTAGAAAAGAAGAATCCGAATTATTAGTGATTTGTTTCAATATTACGGTTCGAAAAAATGCCGAATTAGAAGTCGAAAGATTGAATAGAGAAAACATTATTGAAAGAATAAATCAGCAAAAAGTCATTTCGAGTAAAATTGTTGAGAACCAGGAAAACGAACAAAACCGAATTGCGCGCGAAATCCATGATGGAATTGGGCAAATGCTAACGGGATTGAAGTTTAGTCTGGAAAGCATCAATCTGGACGACAAAGAAAAATCAGCTCAAAAAATAGAATATTTAAAGAAACTTTCTTTAGATATTATAAAAGGCGTTCGCACCGCAACCTTCAACCTGATGCCTCCGGAATTGAGCGATCACGGCATTGTTTCTTCGATTGCTAAACTGACTTTGGAACTGGCAAAACTAACGGGTAAAAATGTTCAATTTTACAATAAAACGGATTTTGACCAAAGACTGGATTCTTTAATCGAAATCAATATTTACCGTCTTACTCAGGAAGCCATCAATAATGCAATCAAGTATGCCAATTCTTCGCATATTATTGTACAACTTTCCCACAGCAACAAAATACTTAGTATTACGGTGGATGACAACGGAAAAGGATTTGATGTTACGGCAGTAGAAAAAAAGCGAAATAGCGAGTCTGGAATGGGATTATTATTCATGAAAGAAAGAGTGCAATACATTAACGGACGTGTATTTATCAACTCCATTCCTGGCGAAGGAACCCGAATTACTTTTAATATTCCCATTTAATTTTGAAATAAAATACGTAAAAAATACGTATATTGCGCTAATTTAGATTAAATACGTAAATTTTATATTCTTAAAAATAAGTAAGTTATGAACCAAACGATTCGAGTTGTCCTTGCTGATGATCATTTTTTTGTTAGAGATGGCATCAAATCACTTTTAGAAAGCGAGAAAAACATAGTTGTGGTAGGTGAAGCAACGGATGGATTAGAAGCTTTAGAAATTGTTACAACAACAAATCCTGACTTATTAATTGTAGACATTAGAATGCCACATCATACCGGTATTGAAGTGGTTGAAAAATTACGCAACCTGAACAATCCCGTAAAGATTATTGTGCTTTCGATGCACGAATCGGAAGAATATGTTTTAAAATCTATTAAAGCAGGTGCCGATGGTTACTTACTAAAAGGTTCTAGTAAAGAAGAATTTTTAAAAGCATTACATTCTGTTGCTAATGGCGGTAAATATTTTACTGGAGACATTTCGTCTATTTTGATCAATCAGTTGACTAGCAGCTCTACTTCTTTGGAACCAAAACCAACACTTGCTGAAGACCTGACGATTACTAAAAGAGAAAAAGAAATCCTTACCTTATTATTATCTGGAAAAGGAAACAAAGAAATTGCCGAAGCTTTAGAAATCAGTAAACGTACTGCCGAAGTACACCGTTTTAACCTAATGAAAAAACTGAAAGTAAAAAACCTGATGGAACTTTCTAATAAAGCTACCGAATATTCGTTGATTTAAGAATCCAAGTTTTATTGGTTTCGAATAATACACTTTTTATATCAATCCTGTTTTTTAGTTGTTACTAGAAAACAGGATTTTTTATTTATGCCTTTTTAAACACAAAGAGCACAAAGCTTTCGCAAAGCACTTAAAGAATAATCTAATCCTTTAAATCCGTGTCAATCTGTGGCTAATTTTAAACACAAAAGGCACAAAGTTTTCGCAAAGCACTCAAAGAATAATCTAATATTTTTTAATCTGCGAAAATCTGTATAATCAACAGCAAAAGAGAATTTGAAATAAATACGTAATTAAAATACGTATTTATACTTAATTATTTTATAAAAACTGCGTTTTCGCAGCTTTTTACCCGTTTATAGTACTTAAATTTGTTGAAAAATATAAGTTTTATGAAAAACGCAAACTCCCTATCAAAATCACACCGAATGTTATTTCTCAATACATTGGCCTTCACAGTATGTTTTGCTTGCTGGACATTAAATGGTGTGTTAGTAACTTACTTAGTAGACAAAGGAATTTTTAACTGGAGCGTGGTACAAGTAGGCTGGTTATTAGGAATTCCTATTTTAACCGGAGCTATTATGCGTTTGCCAATAGGTATTCTAACCGATAAATATGGTGGGAAATACGTATTTACCTCATTATTACTTTTATGTTCTATTCCGCTTTTTCTTTTACCGCTGGCAGATAGTTTTTTAATGTTTGCCGTTTTAAGTTTTTTATTCGGAATGGTAGGAACTAGTTTTGCTGTGGGCGTAGGATATACTTCTATTTTGTACCCAAAAGAATGGCAAGGTAGAGCTTTAGGAATTTTCGGAATGGGAAATGCCGGAGCTGCTATTACTACCTTTATTGCTCCTTCCCTATTGAATCATTTTGCTATTGACGATCCCGAAAACGGATGGAAAACATTGCCTGTTATCTACGGAGCCGCCTTATTGATTATTGGCGTTTTCTTTATCATTTTTGCCGAAAATAAAAAATTAGAAAAATCAACTAAAACAATTCCACAAATGCTTTCTACGCTAAAAAATGTTCGCGTTTGGCGTTTTGGAGCCTACTACTTCTTAGTATTTGGTTGTTTTGTGGCATATTCTCAATGGTTGTTGCCTAACTTTATGAATGTGTATCAAACCAGCTTAGTTATGGGCGGAATGTTTGCTACCTTATTCAGTTTGCCATCTGGAGTTATTCGTGCCTTTGGTGGATACTTATCAGACAAATACGGTGCTAGAAAAGTAATGTATTGGGTATTGGGAACATCGGTTTTATTTAGTGCTTTATTAATGGTTCCAAAAATGGAAATCACTACAGCTGGTGCTGGAATTATGTCGAAAAAAGCAGGTGTAGTTACTGAAGTTTCAGCAACGAATATTAAAATAGGCGAAACCGCTATTCCTATAAAAGCCAAAGAAGAAATAGCTAGCGATGGAATGGGTATTTTTCCAAGTAAAACCTCTTGGCAAGAAGTCATTGTAACCCAAAACCAAAACGTAGCTAAAAAAGAATTACTCGCCAAAGGAATCACCAAAATTAAATTTGATGCCAATATGTGGGTGTATCTGATTTTAGTAGTTTTAATTGGTATTTCCTGGGGAATTGGTAAAGCTGCCGTTTACAAACACATCCCTGAATATTTCCCTAACGAAGTAGGTGTTGTAGGTGGAATGGTTGGATTACTTGGTGGACTTGGTGGATTCTTTGGTCCTATCATCTTTAGTTATTTACTGGAATACACCGGACTTTGGTCAAGTTCATGGTTATTTGTATTGTTGTTTTCTATCATTTGTCTGGTTTGGATGCACATTACCATCACTAAAATGATGAATAAAAACGAACCTACTTTATCCAAACAATTTGAAACAAAAAGCTAAAGTTTAATTCTTTATCATATCAAAAACACCCTTAGGTTTGAAATTGAAATATAAGGGTGTGCTTTTTATGTTATATAGTCTAATAGACTAAAGTTTTTTAGACTTAATTTCTTTATAAAATTCTTGAAATTCCTCAGCAATTATTTTGATTATATGAGTAGATAAATCAGTAAATTTTGATAGAATTTTTTGTGTATCTAATACCAAATTAAAAATTTCTTGTAAATCCAAATTATTAATTGAATTATAAAAACTTTCTCCATTTTCATTTCGATGGCCAATAGTGTTATTTCTTAAATTACTTAACATCGATTTACGTCTATTAAGGTCTTTATAAGATTTTTTACTTTCTACAATTTCATTTTCCAAACTATTGAAAACTCTATTTGATGAAAGAAATTTATAAAATTTAGAATTCATAAGATTATGAATTTTTTCTAAATGCTCATTTAGAATCAAAATCATAGATCTTGCATAAAATTTATTTTGCCAATCATGTTTTGAATTTAGAAATCCATCAATTACAACATCCAAATCTAATGAGGTTATAGAATTAAATATACATAAATCATAAAAATCTTCGAGCGATTTTAATTCTAAATTTTTGGCTAAATTTTTCGTATCAATCTGACTTTTTATATCAGTAATTTTTAGAGTATAATTTGCTTCAATCATATATATAGTTTTTATAAAATTATATCAAATGAATTCATACTAAAGCGATGTTATAAAAATTAGTAAAACTATTGCTCATTTGCAGCGATTATCAATTTAGAATAATTTATCTCGTTTTGAAAATTTCAGAATCAAAAAAAGCATATCCCTTATTCACTAACAAAACCGGAAGGCAATCCTAATAATTGATATTGAATGGTTTTTGCCAGACGATAATCGCCCAATGCATTAGGATGTAATCTATCTGTATCTTTTTTATGAAAGTATTGTAATTGTGCCTCAGCCATTGGAAACAATCCACTTGTAGAATACAAATCAATCAATGGAACTGCCCAATAAGAAGCCGCTTGTTTTAAAATATCAACATAGGAATCAATATACAATCCTTGTCCGTTAGCGAAGTTTTCGTCAGGTTGTACATTCTTATCGTTAAACTTAGCAAATCCTCTATGAATAGGTGTCATAATAATAATTTGTTGTTGCGGGTAATTGTTCTTTAGATAAGACATGGCTTTATTAATTCGTCCACAAAAAGTCGAATCATTCAGAATTCGAGTTCGGTATTTACGTGTTACTTGCTTGCCGTTAAAATTAGTTACCTTTGTTGTTTCAGTGAAAAATTCACCCAAAGGTGTATTGTGCATATAATCATTTGTACCTGCAAAAATCAGAATTGCATCAATGTTCGTTGCTTTTTCGTCATACAACTTCAAGGATTGTTTGTAAATGGCATCCCATTGATTCCCGCTAATTCCATATACAAAAGATTCTATTCCTAGTAATTCATTTAGATACTCCCAATACACATAAGTAGTTCCCACACGACGTTTGTCAGTCATCGAATCACCCAGAAAAGCTACGCGTTTGCCCTGCCATTGTGTGGTTAGTGTTTTTTCTTTTTCTGTTAATTCTACTTTTGGAACCGCTTGTTGTGCAAATCCATTAAAACCCATTGTCAACAAAAGGATACAGATGCTAGCTATTCTATTTTTCATGTTTTTATGTATCTAAAGGATTGTATTTTGAATTGATTTAATTTCTAAACCAAATCTACTTAAATTAACTCGTTAGTTGAAATTGTTTTTTTGATAATTCTATTAACCAAAACCTACACCTAAATGCTATAAACTTTTGATTTAAAAAGTTTAAATCCTTAAATTAGTCATAACTAAGCTTTATGATTATGAGAACTTTATTCTTTTTTATCGTTGTTTTAGCATTGCAATCCTGTGCTACAAAAAAATATATTGACAAACAATTACTGCCTAAAGGTATAAAATCAGCCATTGAAGAAAAGTATTCAATAGTAAACAATAAGAAAAAGCTTTTACAGAAAAAGGAAATCATTTTTACAAAAAACGGCCGCATTAAATACTCTAAAACAGTAGATGCATCAGGTAATCTAATACAAGAAACTGAAAAGAAATTATGGTTTGTAGTAGAAAAATATCCTGACAAAGAACCTTATTATTGTAAAACCCGTTGGAAACCAAATCAACGCGAACGCATTAGTTGCTACACTAAAAAGCAATACAAGGAAAATGAAGCTATTTATCATTACAATCGCAATGGAACTATTGCTAAAATAGTGGATAACTTTACTCCTTTCCACACTCAATATTATGATTACAAGAACAACGAGCTTTCTAAAATTGTTATCAAAGACAAAAAAGATAAAACTGTAGACGAAATTGCAATACAATGTATCACAAAAGATGAAAAAGGAGCTTGCTTAAAAGAGATTCGAACTTCCACTAAAACAAAGGATAAAGAAGAGATTAATTTTTCTCCTAAATATGATTAACACGTGTGATTAAAAACATTTTTACACGTGCTAAAAAATACTTAACTTTGTAATTCTGAGTTTAATAAAAATAATGCATCATGAATACTAAGCTAACATTAACAATCGAGCAATCTGTAATTGAAAAGGCTAAAAAGTACGCCAAAGAAAAAGAACGCAGCTTATCTGATTTAATTGAAAATTATCTAAAAGCATTAACTAAAGATGAAGCCCAAAGCGATATTGAATTGACACCTATAGTCAAATCACTAAAAGGCTCTTTCAATACTCCAGAAAACAATGATTACAAAAAAGATTTAGCTAAGATTTTAAATAAAAAGTATTTATAATTTATGGTGAAAATTTTAATTGACACAGATGTAATACTTGATTTCTTTTTTGACAGAATTCCTTTTTCGGAAAATGCGGCCAAAATTTTGTCTCTTTGCGAATCTAAAGAAATTACCGGATTTGTAACTCCTGTAATTATTAGCAATGTGTATTATCTGTTAAGACAAACGGCAAAACATGAAAAAGTAATAGAAAAATTAAAGCTACTTATTTCAATTACTGAAATTCTTGTAATTGATAAACACTCTATTATACAAGCCCTCCATTCAGAATTTAAAGATTTTGAAGATGCCTTACAAAATTATTCAGCAGAACTCAATAAAGAAATTGACATCATAATCACAAGAAACACAAAAGACTACAAAAACAGTTCTTTAAGTGTTATGACGCCTGACAATTATCTTAAATTAAAAATCTCAAACCAAAAATAAAAAGGCTGTTCAAAGTTTTAACTTTAAACAGCCTTTTTTATATGGATTAAGCTTTGAAATTATCTGGAATAATTTGGAGCTTCTTTCGTAATTGTAACGTTATGAGGATGACTTTCAGAGATTCCGCTTGAAGTTAAACGTACAAAACGTCCTGTTTCCTGCAAAGTCGCAATGTCTTTAGCACCACAGTACCCCATTCCGGCACGAAGACCACCAACGAATTGTAACATACTTTCGTTCAATTCTCCTTTATAAGGCACACGACCTACAATTCCTTCTGGAACTAATTTCTTAACATCATCTTCTACATCCTGGAAATAACGATCTTTAGAACCTGTTTGCATTGCTTCTACAGATCCCATTCCTCTATAAGATTTGAATTTTCTTCCTTCAAAAATAATAGTTTCTCCTGGAGATTCTTTTGTTCCAGCTAAAAGTGAACCTAACATCACACAATCAGCACCTGCAGCAATAGCTTTAGGAATGTCTCCTGTATAACGAATTCCACCATCAGCAATTACAGGAACTCCTGAACCTTTGATTGCAGCAGCTACTTCTAAAACCGCTGAAAACTGAGGAAATCCAACACCAGCTACAATACGAGTAGTACAAATTGAACCAGGTCCAATTCCTACTTTTACTCCATCAGCTCCATTTTGAACTAAATATTGAGCTGCTTCTGGCGTAGCGATATTTCCAACGATTACATCTAAATCAGGAAATTGTGCTTTAACTAGCTTTAAAACATCAACCACTCCTTTAGTGTGTCCGTGAGCTGTATCGATAATTACAGCATCAACACCCGCATTTACTAAAGCTGTAGCTCTTTCAACCGCATCTGCAGTAACTCCCAAAGCCGCAGCTACACGCAAACGTCCGTATTTATCTTTATTAGCATTTGGTCTTTGGTTCAATTTAGTAATATCTCTAAATGTGATTAAACCCACTAATTTATTGTCTTTATCTATTACAGGAAGTTTTTCGATTTTGTGTCCTTGTAAAACAACTTCAGCTTGTTCTAACGAAGTTCCTTCAGCAACTGTAACCAGGTTTTCCTTAGTCATTACCTCAACAATAGGACGAATACTGTTTTTTTCGAAACGCAAATCACGGTTAGTAACAATTCCTTTTAATTTTTGATTTTCATCAACCACTGGAATTCCACCAATACCGTATTCTTTCATTGCTGCTTTTGCATCAGCAACAGTAGCAGTAAGTGGTAAAGTAACTGGATCTATGATCATACCTGATTCGGCACGTTTCACTTTACGAACTTTGGCAGCTTGCTGCTCAATTGTCATATTTTTATGTAAAACACCAATTCCTCCTTCTTGTGCCATAGCAATTGCCATAGAACTTTCGGTTACGGTATCCATAGCTGCAGATACAATAGGAACGTTAAGTGTTATGTTTCTTGAAAATTTTGTTTGGATACTCACCTCGCGAGGAAGCACATGTGAGTAATTAGGAACTAATAATACATCATCGTAAGTTAAACCTTCGCCGATAATCTTGGAGTTGTGTGCTATCATGTTGCAATTTCTAGTTGAATTGCGTGCAAATATAGCAAATTATTTTGATTTTTTATAATTCAGAATCCAATTAATTTAACATTAACTTTTAGGTAACAATAGCGTATGAGATTCTTTTATGATAAAAACAGTATCAATATGAAGGTTCATTACTATCTGCGAAAATAAAATTAAAACCAAATTGAAACGAAAGACTATTGGCTTTAGACACGTCTCGATATTCTAATAAATTATCAGCCATAAAATACATATTGAACTTTCCCAGATTAGCCGATAATCCCAATCCCACATTCGTATAAGAATAGGAATCCAGTGTGTAAGTTGCTTTTACCTGAAATTGGTTTGAAATATTTCTTTGATAAAAGCCCGTCAACGCTGTTATGGGCGCTCTTGGTGTACTCATTACAAAAAGTTGTGCTCCTACTGCATTTTTATAACGCTTATCTCCTGTTATACAAACGCAATCATCATCAGAAGGAGTTCCATACGAATATTGATAGGAAGCATTCAATTTGATGGGACGCCAAGTGGTATATTTATTATATAAAGTATCTAACTTAACTGCCTTTTTAAAATCGCTATACACACCGTCAGGATTATCTATATCGGTAAAATTAGGGTTGATTCCTTCGTATTTATAATAACCTCTATAGGTAAAATTTTCAACATCTTTGGTATGTCTTATAAAACCAACATCCAGAATACTTGCTGTGATTTGAGTATTTTTTTTAGGATAATAAGTAAATCCCAGATCAAATCCCAAACCTAAATCTCCAGCTAATAAAACTTGTTTTCTAACGTCAGTTGCTACATCGCCATCATAATCATCGGCAATATATTTTGAAATCCCCGAAGTATTTAACCTCATATCCGAATTAATTTCTTGCTCGTACATTGTAGTATTTGAAAGTCTTGTAGTTATCGAACCTGAGTTATTGGTAGAAGTGGCATTGAAACCACTAAAATAAACTTTAGCTCTTCCTCCTATTATGAATTTTTCGGAAACATTTTTATGATAACCTAAATGCAATACCGACAGCATTTCGGCTTTTACATTCAAATCGGATAAATTAAAAGTTTTACCAATGTAATTTTGATTTCCATCCAAAGCTAAAATAGCTAAATCCTTCGGCATATAACTCCATAAATCAAATTCCTGATACAAACCAAACGACAGATAACCTTTATTTTCTAGCCAATCTCCTAATTTGATTCCACCATTAAAAATCTCGATTTGCTCGTTTACCGCAACATGATCCCGTCTGGTTGTGGAATAGACTACATTTCGTAATTTCTGATTGAAATCGACTCCATCATTGGCAAACAAATCATAAGCAGAAAATCCGGTTGTACCTACTTTAAAAGACATTCCCGAAAGCAACGGAACTCCAAAATAATATTTATACTTGAAATCGACACCCGGATTAGTCATCAACGACTGCGGAACGGAAGTGAAATTATATAAAATTTGCTTGTTCTGAGAAAAACAATTTATAGCAAGGAATAATCCTAAAATCAAAAGTATTTTTCTCATTGTATTTCCAAATAAGCTGTTGCATTAGAACGCAATATTAAATTTCCTGTGCTGTTTTTATCCAAAGCTGGACCAGGAGCCATAGCAATTTGAAAGCCCATTTTTCTGGTACTTTTTAGCAAATCCAATCTGGCATTTTCAAAAATTTCTGTTCTGGTAATCGTATTAGGAGTTCCTGAATAAGCAGGAACATTAAATCTTATGGTAGTCAGAGCTTCATCATTTTCAGTCATTAAAATAATCGTTAAAGTGTATGCTCTATTAATTGTGTTGTTTATTTCGAAATAAAAATCGGCTCTTTGCAAATAATCATTTAGATATTTATCTCTAAACACATCAAAATCCTGATTATCAAAGGCTAAATCGTATTCAGAACCATCATTAGCAACAAATGCTGTAGCAGGAGCATCAAAATAACTAAAGTTACCTACAAAAGTTGGTTTCAATTTCAAATCATTTGCCTGATCAAAATCTAAATCGCTGGAACAAGAAAAACTGCAGCCGATAAGGAGAACAAAACCAATAAGCCTATTTAGATATTTTTTCATCGGGGGATTTCAAATGGATTTAGCTTTAAAACGCTATTTAAAATAAGTTAGTATAATTTAATAAAAGTGATTAAACAATTTTGAAGCTTCATTGTAAGCACTTTCAAAACTCAATGGATTCAGATTGAGTTTTTCTTTGTTTGCTGTAAAATAAGACAATAATTTTTCAGTAGGCATATTACCCGTCAATTCATCTTTAGCCATTGGACAACCACCAAAACCCTGAATTGCTCCATCGTATCTTCGGCAACCTGCCTGATGTGCTGCTTCTATTTTTTCAAACCATTTATCATAAGTAGTATGCAAATGAGCACCAAACTCAATTTCAGGATATTTCGGAATTAAATTCGAAAACAAATATTGAATCACTTCTGGTGTAGAACTTCCCACAGTATCCGAAAGCGAAAGTATTTTTACGCCCATAATTGCCAATTTTTCAGTCCACTCGCCCACAATATCCACATTCCAAGGATCTCCATAAGGATTTCCAAAGCCCATAGACAAATATGCCACGACTTCTTTATTTTTCTTATCAGCAATTTCCAGAATTTCCTGTAAACTAACAATAGATTCAGCGATAGTTTTGTGGGTATTTCGCATTTGGAAATTTTCTGAAATCGAAAATGGAAAACCTAAATATTGGATGGGTTCAAATTGAGCCGCCATTTCAGCACCCTGAGTATTGGCAATAATGGCTAATAATTTACTGGAGGTTTGGGATAAATCCAATTGGTCTAAAACCGCAGCCGTATCCTGCATTTGTGGAACAGCTCTTGGCGAAACAAAACTTCCAAAATCAATCGTATCAAATCCTACCCGCAATAAAGACTGAATATACGCGACCTTAATCTCTGTAGGAATAAAGCTTTTAATACCTTGCATAGCATCACGCGGACATTCTATAATTTTTATTGGCTCCATAGATTTCAAAGATACTAAAACTTGCAAAGTGGCAAAATTTAGAATCAACAAAAAAAACGTAACTCTATTGAAGAATTACGCTTTGATAAATTATTACGCAAAGATTCATAAAGAAACCTCAGAGCTACACAAAGAAATTTAAAAAACTTTACCGCAAAGTTTAAAAAAGAGTTTTCGCAAAGTTCACAGAGTCAAAAAACAATCCGTTTTAAACAAAAAAACTTAGCGAATCTTAACAATTTTCTTTGTGAGTCTTTGCGTTATAATCCAGTCGTTAATTACAAACGACTTAAAATCTTTTTATTGATGGCTTTTACTAAGGCTGGACCTTCATAAATAAAGCCCGTGTATAGTTGAACCAAACTAGCTCCAGCTTCTAATTTTTCGATAGCATCAGCAGCAGAATGAATTCCTCCTACTCCAATAATTGGGAAAGCCTTATTGCTTTTTTGCGAAAGAAAACGAATCACTTCAGTAGAACGTTTCGTCAACGGTTTTCCTGACAATCCGCCCATTTCCGATTTGTTTTCTGATTGTAAACCTTCGCGGGAAATAGTAGTATTGGTTGCAATTACACCTGCAATCTTTGTTTCATTTACAATATCAATAATATCTAATAACTGCTCATCAGTCAAATCGGGAGCAATTTTTAATAAAATTGGTTTTTGTTTTGGCTTAGCCACATTTTTATTCTGTAGCGTTTGCAACAATTGCGTCAAAGGTTCTTTATCTTGTAAAGCGCGTAAGTTTGGTGTATTTGGTGAACTCACATTCACTACAAAATAATCCACATAATCATACAAAGCATCAAAACAGATTTCGTAATCTGAAGTAGCTTCTTCGTTTGGAGTTAATTTGTTTTTACCAATGTTTCCACCAATTAAAACTCCTGGATTTGATTTCAATCTTTCCACTGCTTCCAGAACACCACCGTTATTAAATCCCATTCGGTTAATAATTGCCGAATCTTCTCTAAGACGAAACAAACGTGTTTTTGGATTTCCTTCCTGACCTTTTGGTGTTAAAGTTCCTATTTCGATGAAACCAAAACCAAAATTGGACAATTCCTTATATAATTTAGCATCCTTATCAAAACCAGCAGCTAAACCTACAGGATTTTTAAATTTCAATCCAAATACTTCCGTTTCTAATCTTTTGTCATTTACTAAATAAAGTGATTTATAAATGGCTGAAAAACCAGGAATTTTAGACGTAATACGGACCAAAGAAAATGTAAAATGATGTATTTTTTCTGGATCAAAACAAAAAAATAGCGGTCGGATAAGCAGTTTATACATAGGAATTTAATTTGTGGTGCAAAAATAGAATTATCTAATGGATAATTAAATATTTATTAAAAAATTATAACTTCCAATATGATTTTGATATCCAAATGATGAAATAAGCTTAATAAACAGTAGTTAAATATTTTACAAAACACTCTAAAACCCAAACACAAGAAACTAGAATACAACCACTTATACAACTATTCCTCTTTTCTTGCTGTTATATTCAAAAAAAGACTACTTTTTTACAACGATTTTTCTTAACTTGTATACCATTAATGATTAATTACAAATCATTTTTCATCAATTTAAAATACATTATTATGAAACTAAAATTAATTTTAACTACCGTATTGCTTTCGAGTTTTCAACTTTTTTTTGCTCAAAACACTACTGAAAGCATACAATCCACAACAACCAATGACACTATCACTAATGTAGCTCCTGGAGTTGGAACAGCAATAAGTGCTGCAGCAGAAAAAGAAGCTATAAAAGAAGAAGCTAAAATGCTTAAAGCTAAAATGAAAGAGGAGAAAAAAGCATTTAAAGAAGCTCAAAAAACAGAACAAGAAAAAAAAGCGTTTGAAAAAGAGCAAAAAGCATTTAGAAAACAACAAGACAAAATCCTTTCTGGAGAAAAATCAGTTAATAAAATAAAAACTAAAATTTCTAAAGAAGAAAAGAGACTGATTAACACAAAAGAAAAGTTTGAAAAGAAAAAGTTAAGAGGAAAACTAAGTTCTACTGATATTGAAAAAGAAAACATTAGAATCAGTAAGCAACAAATTAAAATAAATGAACTTAATGAAGACCTCAACAAAGCAAAAGAAAAATTAAGTAAATTGAGAGATTAAATTTAATCCAACTCAAGTTCAACCGTAAATTCATCAATTAATTCCATTAAAATTGGAATTATTAATTGATGAATTTGCGGTTTTTTTATAAGCCTATTTAAAATTTTACATTCTTAGACACAGGTAAAAGAAAATTTCTTTTTTAAACCAAAGTCTTCCTATTTTTAAACAAAAAATATAAAACAATGAAAATTAATAAAAACTGGCATCAAAAACATTATGATAGCCTTGAATTCGGAAGCCGAATTGCTGACTCAGTAGCCAAAGGAATGGGCTCTTGGCGCTTTATAATCATTCAAACCGTATTTGTGATCGTTTGGATGGGATTGAATCTTATTGCTTATTTCAAGCATTGGGATGCTTATCCTTTTATTCTACTCAATCTTTTGTTTTCTACTCAGGCAGCTTATGCAGCACCTATAATTATGATGGCTCAAAACCGTCAAAGTGAAAGAGACCGCATTCAGGCACAGGAAGATTATACCACAAACAAAGAAGCCAAACTAGAAATTGAAGCTTTAGCAGCAAAACTCAATTCAATTGAAACAGAGAAATTAGACAAAATAATTCAAATGTTAGAAAATATGAAATAAAGCTTAGCGTATTAAGCTTTAAATTAATTCTATATTTGCCAGTCCATACAAATACCACTTTATGCAACATATCATCGATCGTTTTATTAGTTATGTAACTATTGATACCGAATCCAATCCGAATTCAGAAACTACTCCAAGTACCGAAAAACAATGGGTTTTGGCCAATAAATTAGTCGAAGAACTAAAAGCAATTGGAATGCAAAACGTTAGCATTGACGACAAAGCTTACATTATGGCAACTTTGCCTAGTAATGTAGAACACGAAGTTCCAACTATTGGATTTATTTCTCATTTTGACACCTCGCCTGATTTTTCGGGAGCCAATGTAAAACCGCAAATCATAAAAGATTACGACGGAAAAGACATTGTATTGAATGCAGCACAAAATATCGTTTTATCTCCTAATTATTTCAAAGATTTATTGCAATACAAAGGACAAACCCTGATTACAACTGACGGAACAACACTACTAGGTGCGGATGATAAAGCCGGAATTACCGAAATTGTGACTGCAATGGAATTCCTTATCAAAAATCCAGAAATTAAACACGGAAAAATCCAGGTTGGTTTTACTCCTGATGAAGAAATTGGTCGCGGAGCACATTTTTTTGATGTAGAGAAATTTGGCGCACAATGGGCCTACACGATGGACGGAAGCCAAATAGGCGAATTAGAATATGAAAATTTTAATGCGGCTGGAGCCAAAATTACCTTCAAAGGAAAAAGCGTGCATCCTGGTTATGCCAAAGGAAAAATGATCAACTCCATGCTGATTGCCAATGCTTTTATTAGCGAATTGCCATCAGATGAAGTTCCTGAAAAAACCAAAGGATATGAAGGTTTTTATCACGTGCATCACTTTAACGGAAGCATCGAAGAAACTGTTGTCGAATTAATCATTAGAGATCACAACAGTAAAAAATTCGAAAAAAGAAAAGAGAAAATCCAGAAAATTGCCAGCAAAATCAACAAGAAATTTGCGAAGCAGTTTGGAGCAGACATCGTCGTAGCTGAAATAAAAGATCAATATTTCAATATGAAGGAAAAAGTAGTTCCTGTAAAACATATTGTAGATATTGCCGAAAAAGCAATGAAAGAATTAAACATCAAACCCATTATCAAACCCATTCGTGGAGGAACAGATGGTTCGCAATTATCGTATATGGGATTGCCTTGTCCAAATATTTTTGCTGGTGGGCATAACTTTCACGGAAAATACGAATACGTTCCTGTAGAAAGCATGCAAAAAGCAGTAGAAGTAATTGTGAAAATTGCAGAACTTATCGCTTTACCTAATTTTGGTCTGGAAGAACCTAAAAAGAGAAAATAATACTTCAACATAATTAATTAATTAAACCGATGCAGCAATGTGTCGGTTTTTTTGTTTACAATGGGTTAAAATCGGTTGCTAGAATATTTATCCGTTCCTTTTAACGAATTAAAATCCGTTGCTACAATATATTTCGTTCCTACGGAACTTAGAGTCGTAGACTCGGCGCATTTTGTAAGGCTAGACATGAGTCTGAAAAAAACTTAACATTGGAAACCCATTTATAAATTGTATTTTTACTTACATAGATTTTACAATTTCATAACATTTAATACATTATCAATATGATTAAAAAAGAAACAAACGACAAGGAAGCAAATGAAGCTGCTCCTAAAGAACCGTTAAAAGAAGTAAAACCTACAACTAGAAAGCCAAGAGCTACGCCAAAACCAGTTGTTCCTCCAATAGAAGAAACTCCGGAAATTGTTGAAAAAATAATTGAGGAAGTTCCATCTGAAACCGAAGAGATTATAGTTGCAGAAACAACAGAAAATAATGACGCAGCCGTTGCAAAAAAAACTAAAAAGAAAAAGATGAAAGACAAAGAAAAGAAGAAAGCTTTAAAAGCAAATGCTAAAGAAAAAGCGAAGGCTAAAGCAAAAAAAGCAAAGGCGAAGGCTAAGAAAGCTAAAAAGGAAAAAGCTAAAAAAGCGAAATTGAAAGCCAAGGCTAAAGAGAAAAAAGCCAAGAAAAAAGCTAAAAAAGAAAAGAAAAACAAAAAGAACAAAAGCAAGAAAAAATAATTTTCTAGTAAGTAAAAACCCCGACTCTAGTAAAAGAATCGGGGCTTTTATTATAACAAATATTGAATTATTTTTTAGCTAATGAAGCACTCATTTCCATAGAAATTGCAGAACGTTCCATTTTCAATTTTCCAGCCATAGTTTCAACCACTACAGTAGTATCGGCTAGTTCAGCCACTTTACCATGAAGACCGCTTTTAGTAATGATTCTATCCCCTACTTTTAAGCTTCCTTCAAATTCTTTTTCTTGTTTTGCTCTTTTTTGTTGTGGTCTAATCATAAAGAAATAGATAACCACAAACATTAAGATAAACGGTGCAAATTGACTTAACTGTTCCATAATTTTGATTCTCGTTTTTTATTTATAAATATTACATTAAACCGCGACCGGCTTTAATCATTTTTTTACTTGATTCTAATTCTTTAACCAGATTATCTAAAATTCCGTTGATAAAAATACTGCTTTTAGGAGTAGAATATTCTTTGGCTAATTCTAAATACTCATTTAAAGTTACTTTCACTGGAATGGATGGAAATTTTAAAAATTCGCAAATTGCCATTTTTAAAATAATTGTATCTACTTCAGCAATTCTATCGCTATCCCAGTTAGGTGTCTTGTCTACAAATTCTTTAGCTAATGCAGCTTCGTTCAAAACGGTTTTACGAAACAAATCTTTAACAAAATCCCTGTCTTCATTGTCTTTGTACAATTTTGGCACTCTGAAATTATCATTTTCGATAGGTTTCATGGCTTTCAATTGTTTGATAATTTGTGTATTCACCATCGGAATATCATCAATCCAAGTCAATTTATCGTCTTCTAAGAATTCGTATAATTTCTCATTTGGAACAATCACTTCAGTAAACAAATCAATAATCAACTCTCGGTCTTCTTCAAATGACTGCTCGGGATTACTCATGTATTTTTGATAAAACGAGCTTTCTTTAATTGCATTCAACAACAACAAAATATAGTCTTCGTGTAAATGCCAGGCATCAATTTTTCTAGTTTCTAGAGCAATACTTAAAGAATTGTTTTCGGCTAGAATTTGAAAAATACTGTTTTTGATAAATTTTTCGTTTGGTTGACGTTCGGCTGGAGTAGCCAAATGTTTTTGACTAGACAAATGCAAAAATTGAATTTCTTTTTTACAAATTTCTAGTAAGGAAGAAATCATTGTAAGGTATAAATCCTGAATATTATCGATACTGTAAAAAAGGAATTTCTCTTCCTTTTCTAGGTTATCAGAGCCGTTTTGATGCATCGCATAAATGGTTTGCATAACTTTAACGCGAATGTGTCGTCTATTTACCACCTTGTAAGAACTTTTATTAAATTAGTCTGCAAAAATAAGGATTTCCTTTTTCAAAATAAAATTTAAAGCGATAAAAAGAGAGGCAAAACACCTGAGTTGTTGCCACGAATTCACTAATTTTATTTTTAAAATTTAAAATCAACTACATATCTTAATAAATTATACTATCCAATAGATTAAATTAGTGAATTCGTGGCTTTATTTTGAACTGATGAATTTACCTAATGAAACGTTAAATGAGACTTAACAGCAAACAGATAGCTAACAATTATTACTTTTAAAGCTATATCTTTGTTTTCTATAAAATACAGCCTAGTCTAGAAATGAAAGAATTACTCTATCTCAATAAATATTTTATCAAATACAAGTACCGTTTTATTTTAGGAATTGTATTTACTATAGTGGCACAAATATTTTCTCTTTTTACACCTAAATTAATTAGTAAATCCTTTGCGGCAATTGAAAATTTTGCAAAAGACAAATCAATTTCAAATTCGGTTATTCAGGACGAATTAATCAATAATATTCTTCTGATTATTGCTACTACAATCATTGCTGGCTTTCTAACCTTTTTAATGCGCCAAACCTTGATTGTTATGTCCCGTCATGTTGAATTTGACTTGAAAAATGAAGTGTTTAGACAATACGAAAACCTATCTCAAAATTTCTACAAAAAAAACCGAACGGGAGATTTAATGAACCGTATTAGTGAAGATGTTTCTAAAGTTCGAATGTATGTAGGACCCGCGGTTATGTACACCATCAATACCGTTATTCGTTTTGCTATCGTAATTATATTTATGTACAGAGTATCGCCATTACTAACTTTATACACACTTTTACCTTTACCGTTATTGTCTTATGCTATTTTTAAACTAAGCACTGAAATCAATATTCGAAGCACCACTTTTCAACAATATTTATCCAAAGTTTCCAGTTTTACACAAGAAATTTTTTCGGGAGTTCGTGTCATAAAAGCCTATTCTTTAGAAAACCAACATCAGGATAACATGCACGCTTTGGCTTTAGAAAGCAAAAGCAAAAGTTTGGATTTAGCCAAAGTACAATCGTTATTTGGTCCTTTAATGTTGGCGCTGATTGGAATTAGTAACTTGGTTGTGATCTATTTTGGTGGATTAATGTACATTGAAGGAACGATTAAAAGCATTGGAACTATTGCCGAATTTATTTTATATGTCAATATGCTTACCTGGCCAGTAGCGTCTTTGGGTTGGGTTTCTTCGATGGTTCAGGAGGCCGAAGCTTCTCAAAAAAGACTGAATGAATTCTTGAAAATAAAACCTGAAATTAAAAACAATAATCCTGAAAAATCGATTATAGAAGGCGCTATTTCTTTTGAAAATGTAAGCTATACTTATGAAGATACCAATATTACGGCGCTTAGAAACATTTCGTTTACTGTAAACAAAGGAGAAACGCTAGCCATTTTAGGAAAAACAGGTTCAGGAAAATCGACGATTCTATCGTTAATTTCGAGAATGTATGATGTAACCGATGGAGCGATTAAAATTGACCAAAAAGAAATTAGCCGTTTGAACTTATTTGATTTAAGAAACAGCATCGGGATTGTGCCGCAAGATGCTTTTTTATTTTCTGACAGCATTAAAAATAACATTCGATTTGGTAAAGAAGATGCAGAAATTGAAGAGGTTATGGCCGCAGCCAAAAATGCTGTGGTTCATGACAACATCATGGGTTTCAATAAACAATACGATACTGTTCTTGGCGAAAGAGGAATTACACTTTCTGGTGGACAAAAACAACGTGTTTCTATAGCGAGAGCTATTGTCAAAAACCCTCCTATTTTACTCTTTGACGACTGTTTATCAGCAGTTGATACCGAAACCGAAGAGGCTATCTTAAACAACCTAAATGCTATTTGTAAAGACAAAACAACTATTATTGTGAGTCACAGAGTTTCATCAGCTAAGAATGCTGATAAAATAATCATTCTTGAAGATGGAAAAATCATCCAACAAGGTTCTCATAACCAGTTAATAAATCAAGAGGGGTATTATGCTTCACTTTATTTAAAACAACTTTCTGAAAAAGAATTACTTTAAATCTTGCTTAATACATATATTTTTATCATTTTTGGTTTCAATTAACAACCATATTATTGTACAGAACGGATTATGAGAGAAAATGACATGTTAGAAAAAGAAGAAATCTTTTCTAAAGTTTTACGTGCAGGACGAAGAACCTACTTCTTCGATGTGAGAGCTACAAAAGCTGATGATTACTATATTACCATTACAGAAAGTAAAAAATTTACTGAAGAAGATGGTTCATTTCACTTCAAGAAACACAAAATATATTTGTACAAAGAAGATTTTACCGCTTTTACCGAAATTCTAGGCGAAATGACTTCTTATGTTTTAAACCACAAAGGAGAGGAAGTTATCTCCGAAAGACATCAAAAAGATTTCAAAAAAGAATATGCCACGGAAAGAGTAAGTGCTGAAGAAGATGCTATTCCGGGAATATCCAGTTTTACCGATATTGATTTTGATGATATTTAATATCTCAAAACAAATAAAAGCAAGTCCAAAAATCATTCGGTTTTTGGACTTTTTCATTAATAAAAATTGATAAACTATGAATTTAACAACAATTAATTGGGAAGAAATGACAAGTAAATATCTGAAAGAATACAGCGAACTAATTATTCCCTGGCTGTTAACCAGTGGGATTAAAATAGTTTTTCTTGTTATCATTGCGTTTTTCATGAACAAAATTATAAATCGTTTTATTGAAAAAGCAGTGAGAATAGCAATAAGACCCGATAGACACTCATCAAAGGAAGCAGAAGAAAAACGAGAAAACACACTAATCCAAATTTTTACCACTACTGCAAAAATTGGTATTTTATGCATTATTCTTTTAATGATATTGGGAGAATTTGGCATCGAAATTGGCCCTATTTTAGCCGCTGCGGGGATTGTAGGTTTAGCATTTGGTTTTGGTGGACAATACCTTATCCGCGACATCATTTCAGGATTATTCATTATTCTGGAAAACCAATACCGTGTAGGTGATGTGGTTGATTTTGATATTGCCAGCGGAGCTGTAGAACAAATCAGTTTAAGAAAAACAACTTTAAGAGACATGGACGGAACGGTACATCATATTCCTCATGGAGAAATTAAAAAAGTGTCTAATCTTTCTACTGATTTTTCCCGTATCAATTTAAACATTGGCGTTGGATACAGCACCAATATTGAACATGTTATAACTGTAATTAACAAAGTAGGAAATGATTTGGCTAATGAATCCGAATGGAAAAATTTCATTATAAAAGCGCCACAATTTTTAAGAATTGATGATTTTGCTGATTCTTCTATTGTTATAAAAATTTTAGGAGAAACACAACCCAGCAAACAATGGGAAATAACTGGTGAGCTTAGAAAAAGAATTAAAGTTGCTTTTGAAAATGAAGGAATTGAAATTCCGTTTCCACAATTGGTCGTGCACAAAGCCATTGAATCTGCCGAAACTAAAGCAACAGAAACAACTTTATAGATTGGTTTCGTAGCCATTCTAAGCAATTTAAATAATCAAGAACTATGAATATAAAAACCCCTATTGTATCTGTAAACTGGCTTAAAGAAAACCTTCAGGATCCTGAATTAATTATTCTTGATGCCGTTTTAGATACTCCGCCTCATGATTTGCAAATCGTTGGTGCACGTACTTTTGATATTAAAAATAAGTTCAGCGACACTTCAAATCCTTTGCCTAACACATTACCAAAACCAGAAGCATTTGCTGCCGAAGCCCGAAAATTAGGCATCAACAAAAACAGTAAAATTGTGGTTTATGATACCAAAGGAATTTATTCCAGTCCAAGAGCCTGGTACTTGTTTAAAAGTATGGGACATGAAAATGTTTGGGTACTCGACGGCGGACTTCCTGCTTGGATAAAAGAAGATTTACCAACAGAAAAAGTAGCTGCAAAAAATTATTCAGAAGGGAATTTTGAAGCCAATTTCAAACCCGAAATGTTTAAAAATAAGGAGCAAATTTTAGAGAATATCAGTTCTCAAAAAGCAGTAGTTGTTGATGCACGTTCATCAGATCGTTTTCATGCCGAAACCGAGGAACCTAGAGAAGGCTTAAGAAGCGGACATATTCCCGGAGCTGTAAATCTTCCTTTTTCGAAAGTATTGAAAGAAGGGAAATTTTTACCTAAAGAAGAATTAGAGAATATTTTGCCATTCCAAAACCAACCCTTATATTTTTCCTGTGGCTCAGGAATTACAGCTTGTATCGATTTAATTGCATACGAATTGGTTGCTTCAAATGCTCCAAAAGCAATTTATGATGGCTCCTGGACCGAATGGGGACAAGATCATAATTTACCCATAGAGAAATAAAAAACGGTGTTATCCTATTCGTAAACCATTTTCAATTTTAAAATCGGGAGCTAATAGGATAACATCTCCTTCTTGACCTACAGCACCTAAAACCAGACATTCGCTCATAAATTTTCCAATTTGTTTTTTTGGAAAATTCACAACAGCAACAATTTGTCTATTTAAAAGCGCTTCTTTAGTATATCTTTTGGTAATTTGTGCCGAAGTTTTTCTGATTCCAATGGTTTCACCAAAATCAATAGTGAGTTGAAAAGCAGGTTTTCTCGCTTCTGGAAAGTCAGCAACTTTCATTATTGTGCCTACATACATGGCTACTTTTTCAAATTCATTCCAGGTTAAATTATTTTCCATAATTGATTTCAAAAATATTATAAACTCAAAATTAGTTTTTACCTTCTAAATAGCCATCTATTTTAGTAACTTTAAACTCTAAACAAAAAAACAATGGCACGCACTCCATCTAACATGCTTGAATTAGGAACGATAGCTCCTGAATTTTATTTAAAAGACACCACTTATAACAAAAAGTGGTTCACTTTTGCTGATTTAAAAGGAGAGAAAGGAACGCTCGTATTTTTTATTTGCAATCATTGCCCTTTTGTACATCATGTATTAGATGAAATTATTCGAATTGCCAATGATTACAGAGTTCAGGGAATTGGAATTATTGCTATTTCAAGTAATGATGTGGTGAATTATCCGCAAGATTCTCCTGAGTTGATGACCGAATTTGCATTCGAAAACAACTTTGAATTCCCTTATTTATTTGACATCACACAAGAAGTGGCTAAAGCCTATGACGCTGCCTGCACACCAGATTTTTATTTATTTGACAGCCAGGATAAATTAGTTTACCGCGGACAACTGGACGATAGCCGTCCTGGAAACGGAATTCCTTTAAGCGGAAGCGACTTGCGTGGTGCAATTGATGGGATTTTATACAATAGAACTATTAATCCTGAGCAAAAACCAAGTCTTGGCTGTAATATTAAATGGAAATAACAGCATAAAGTATAAATCTTTAACTAACTTTGTTTTAGGAAAATCATTATTTATGACAACTATTCAACTTGCATCGACACCTTCTTTTTTGTTTTCTTCTTCAAGAAAGCAAAACGTTGTTGCATTTTTTCCTCATAACAAAGCCTTTATCAATTAGACCTCCGCTCCATTCCATTTTTCTTCGAGGCGGAGGATTCATTTCTTTAATTACATATTTTATTTGATTGGAATTTCCCAATCAAATTATTCTTTCACTATTTTTTATCTCATGGGCTAAAACAATTTTAGCAACTGAGATAAGAGATTTTATTTTATAAATAACTTTTAAATTTAAATATTATGAAACCCACTCCAATTTTAACAATTACAGATTACAACATACTGCGTGAATTAACAAAAAAAGCCAAAGACAGTAGTAACATTCGAGAAATTGCATTGCTAACACAAGAATTAGATCGTGCTATAATCAATAAAGAAGACCTGCTGGACGACACCATCATCCGAATCAATTCTCATGTGGTTATTGAAGATGTAAAGACTCAAAAACAAATGAGTATTCAAATTGTAATGCCTTCGCAATCTAATATTAAAGAAGGAAAAGTATCTATTTTAGCACCATTGTGCGTGGCGGTAATTGGTTTTAAAGAAAATGACGAAGTAGAATGGCAATTACCATCTGGAATTAAAACACTAAAAGTAATTGCAGTGACTAATTCTAAAAACACCTAATTTTATGGTTTACAAACACCTCATCTTTATGAAGGTGTTTTTTTTTATATCTAAAGTTAAGGCATAAAAAAATCCCAATCTCATTTTTAAAAACGAGTCGGGATTTTATTGATTATCAAAAGATCACTAAAAATGGATCATTGATTATTATTTTACGTCCATTAATTCAACGTCAAAAATCAAAGTAGCATTTGGTGGAATTACTCCTCCTGCACCACGAGATCCGTATCCTAAATGAGATGGAATTACAAAACGAGCTTTATCTCCTACTTGTAACAAAGCAATACCTTCATCCCATCCTTCAATAACATTTCCTCTTCCTAATGGAAATTCAATTGGTTTTTTACGTGGGTAAGAGCTATCAAAAACTTTTCCGTCAGGCAATTGTCCCGTGTAATGCACAGAAACTGTTTTTCCGTTTTCTGCTTTTTTACCTTCACCTCTTTGGATGAATTGGTAACGCAAACCACTTTCTGTTTTTTCAAATCCAGCAGCTAGTTTTTCCATTGCTTCTTCAGCAGCATTTTTTTCAGCTTCCAAACGTTTTTTACGATTTCCTTCAAAGGAACGGAAAGCTTCAACTGCATTCCATTTTTGAGCTTCTTCTCCTACTCTAATAATTTCTAAAGTTTCTAAAGCATCCCCTTGAGCAACAGCATCCACTACATCCTGACCTTCTACTACATGACCAAAAACAGTGTGTTTTCCGTCTAACCAAGAAGTTGGTACGTGAGTGATGTAAAATTGAGAACCATTTGTTCCAGGACCTGAATTAGCCATAGCTAAAACTCCTGGTTTATCATGTTTTAAACTTGGATGAAATTCATCATCAAATTTATAACCTGGATCTCCTGTTCCTGAACCAAGAGGACAACCTCCTTGGATCATAAAATCAGGAATAACTCTGTGAAAATTCAATCCATCATAATATTTTGTCCCTTGAGGTTTTACATTATTTTCAAGATTTCCTTCCGCTAATGCTACAAAGTTACCAACAGTTCCTGGTGTTAAATCGTGAGTTAATTTTACTAAAACAGCTCCTTTTGAGGTGTTGAATTTAGCGTATATTCCGTTTTCCATTTTTTAAAATTTTTATTGAAGTGCAAATTTACAAATTAATTTTTTATCCGTTGTTGCTTTCTAATGCTTTCCGTTTGGATTTATAGGTTGTCCCATAAACGGTAAATGCCAAAGCTGATAAAAGCAAACATCCTAAAGTTACTGCATGCCATCCGCCCAGTTCCCATAAAAACAAACCATAAGCTGAACCAGCAGCTGTTCCTAAAAAGCTAAAAGACATAAAAACAGTATTCATCCTGTTTCTGGCTTCAGGAACTATCGAATATACCCGGGTTTGATTTGAAATATGAACACCTTGTAAACCAATATCAATCAAAACGATTCCGATTATTACACCAATAACACTTTGTCCTGAAAAATAGAAAATCATAAAGCTCAAAGCAATCAATGCACAGCCGTAACCAACAGCAATACGGGAACCGCCTTTATCTCCTAATTTTCCAACTAAAGGAGCCGCCAAAGCACCCGAAGCTCCCACAATTCCAAAAAGACCAATAGTGGCACTATTGAATGAAAAGGGTTCTGCCGAAAGCAATAAAACCATAGTGGTCCAAAAAGCACCAAACTGAGCAAACGAAAACACATTGATTAAAGTAGCTTCGCGCAATAAAGGTTGTTCTTTAATTAAACTAAAAAGAGAAGAAATCAATTGTCCATAAGAACCTTTAAATTCTGGTTTATTATAAGGAAATTGTTTTTGGATAATAAAAAATAGCAGCAAACACAATCCAGAAGCAATCCAGAACATAGCACGCCAACCTAATACTTGCCCGATAAATCCGCTCAATGTTCGGGACAATAAAATTCCCACTAGCAAACCACTCATAATAGTTCCCACCACTTTACCCCTTTGTTCGGGCTTACTCAACGAAGCTGCCAACGGCAAAATAAGTTGCGGTACAATAGAAGTAATCCCTATTAAAAGAGAAGCAATTTCTAAAATTAAGAAACTCTGTGCTGTAGCAGCAATAATCAAAGCAATTACTGTAGCAAAAGTGGTAATTAAAATTTGGCTTTTTCTTTCAATCTTATCTCCTAAAGGCACCATAAAAAATAAACCGATAGCATAACCTGCCTGAGTTAGATAAGTTATTGTTCCTGCATCGGCATTAGGAATATTAAATTCATTAGCAATTAGAACAATTAAAGGTTGGCAATAATATAAATTAGCCACTATTAGTCCAGTGGCTACCGCCATAAAGAGGACATTTTTTTGAGATAAATTCATTTTGCAAAAATACTAATACCAAATAAAAATTATTTATTTTTCTTTAAATAAAACGAAGTACATATCAAATCAACCAAATCTTCGATCTTTTTTTTAATTCTAAAAATTTTATTTTTCCTGCGTTAGTCCTGCATTTTTCAAATAGGGTTCTATTTGCATATCATGTCCTATAAATTCCCTGAATGCTTGGTTTAAATCGACACTGTTACCAACAGATAAAATATATTTTTTGAATCGGTCACAATTAGCCCGAGTCATTCCGCCATTAGCCATCATCCAGTCATAGGCATTATAATCTAAAGTTTTAGACCAAGTATAAGCATAGTAACCTGCCGAATAACCATCTCCACCCCAAATATGTTGAAAATAAGGCGAATGGTATCTTGGAGGAACTTCATTAACTAGTAAACCGTATTTTTGAAGCACCTCTTTTTCAAATTCTAAAGTAGGTTTAAAATCAGATTCATTTTCTACAGTATGCCAAGCCATATCTAATATGGAAGCTGCTAAAATCTCGGTTACTTCATAACCTTTATTAAAAGTCTCTGCCTTTTTTATCTTATCAACTAATTGTTGTGGAATAGCTTCTTTGGTTTGATAATGGATGGCATAATTCTTTAAAACTTCGGGATCTAAAGCGGCGTGTTCATTAATTTGAGATGGAAATTCTACAAAATCTCTTGGTACAGAAGTACCAGAAATCGAAGCATATTGTTGGCTAGCAAACAAACCATGCAACGTATGTCCAAATTCATGGAACATAGTTATTACATCGTCAGAACTAATTAATGAAGGATTTCCATCTACTGGTTTTGAGAAATTATAAACATTGACAATAACTGGTTTTTGTTTTAAATAAAAAGACTGATTTACAAAATTACTCATCCAGGCACCTCCTTTTTTATTATCTCTGGTATAAAAATCCAAGTAATAAATACTTATCGACTTCCTATTTTCATCAAACACTTCATATACTTTAACATCTGGATGATATACAGGCAAATCATGACGCTCTACAAAAGTGATTCCATACATTTTTTTTGCAGCAAAAAACACTCCTTTTTCTAAAACAGTAATTAATTCAAAATAAGGTTTTATTTGGCTTTGATCTAAATCATACTTTTCTTTTCGTACTTGTTCAGAATAAAAATCCCAATCCCAAGGTTCTAATTTAAATCCTCCATTTTGAGAATCGATTAAATCCTGAATTGCTTTTGCTTCTTCATTAGCTTTTGCCACAGCTGGAGTTGCAATTTTTGCTAACAAATCAATAGCTGGAGCAGGTGTTTTTGCCATTTGGTTTTGTAATTTCCATTCGGCAAAATTTTTATTCCCCATTAATTTGGCTTTCTGCAAACGTAATTTTGCTGCTTTTTCTAATACTGCTCTTGTATCTCCGTCATCCTCTTTCTCTGCACGATTTGATGAAGCCTCAAATATTTTTTTACGTGTTGCTCTATTTGTAAGACTTCCTAATAAAGGTTGTTGCGTAGTATTTAATAATGGAATTAAATATTTGCCTTCTTGTCCAGCTTCGGTTGCTTTTGTTTTAGCAGCAGCAATTTCATCAGTACTTAACCCATCCAAATCTTTTACATTATCAAATAAAACTGCACCATTTTTTCTGGCAATTAATAATTTGTTATTGAATAAGGTTCCCAAACTAGCCAATTCTCCATTGATTCTTTTCATTTTATCCTTATCCGCATCAGATAAATTAGCACCAGCCAATTCAAATTGTTGCAAATAATAGGCTGTCAATTTCTTATCTTCTCCTTTTAGCGATTTTAAATCTAATGCTTTAATACGATTATAGAGTTTACTATTTAAGTACATTTTATCGCTGTGAGCAGAAAATATTGGAGCATATTCTTCTTCAATAGCTTGCAATGTTGGATTGGTATTTGAAACTGCCAAATTGTTAAAAATTGCCTTAGCCCTTTTTAAATCAGCTCCGCTTATTTCTAGTGCCAATACTGTATTTTCGAAACTGGGTTTAGCCGCATTATTAGTTATTTTAGCTATTTCTTTGTCATGTATCTTCAAACCATAATCAAATGCTGGTTTAAAATGCTCGTCTTTAATTTTATCAAAAACCGGAGCTTGATACTGTAAGTTACTTTCTTGTAAAAGTGGATTTGTCATTTTTGTGGAATCGTTTTGCGCATTTATTTTTTGCATTTGTAATAAAGCTAACATAAAAACAGAGCTCATTACAATCATTTTGGGAAAGATTTGTATCATGAAGTTATTTATTTTAGAGCATAAAATTATTTATTTCCTAGAAAAGCAATCAAAGGTTTTATAAACAAATCAAAACTCTCAATATGGGGCATGTGACCAATATTTGGAATTTCTACTAATTTAGAACCTGAGATTTTTCGTTGGGTTTCTTTTCCTAAATTTTCATATAAACCCATCGTTTTTCGAACCGATTCGCTTACTAATGGTTTTCCTAAAGCCGTTTTGTCTCTTGTTCCAATAATTAATAAGGTAGGAGATTTGATATTTGGAAACTCATACACTACAGGCTGATTAAAAATCATATCATAAGTCAAAGCTGCATTCCAGGCGTATCTTTTAAAATCAGGATTAAGTGTCCAACCTGCTAATAAATTTACCCATTCATCATATTCTGGTTTCCATTTTCCATCATAATAACTTTCTAATTGGTATTTTTTTATTTTATCATAAGACTGGTTCATCTCGCTTTCAAACCACCAATCGACATTTTTATAAGGTACTTTTAATTTCCAGTCTTCTAATCCAATAGGATTTTCAAGAATTAATTTTTCTATAGTTTCCGGGTACATTAAAGTAAATCGAGTAGCAAGCATTCCTCCCATCGAATGGCCTAAAACAGCTGTTTTTTGAATTCCTAAAGTATCTAAAATACGTTTTGTGTTTTCTGCTAATTGCTGAAAACTATACTGAAAACGCAACGGTTTATCGGATTTTCCAAAACCAATCTGGTCTGGAACAATAACCCGAAATCCTTGTTTTGCCAATGCATCAATAGTGGTTTTCCAATAAGCTCCATTGAAGTTTTTACCATGCAGCAGCATTATATTTTTGCCATTATAATTCTCTGGTTTTACATCCATATAACCCATTTGCAATTTTTGTTGCTGCACTGATAAACTAATAAAATGCACTGGATATGGATAATTGTAAGTTTTTAAATTAATGTCTAATTGTTTCAATTGGGCTTGCTGTGCAAAAGAAAACAAGCTGATAAAAAATAGACTGATGGATAATTGTAATTTCATCTTTGTTGTTTTAAATATTTTGGGGAATTGTAAATTTAACCATAAAGAATGGGCAACGGAAAACTATTTTCGAAATTTTACAATTTCTTTGAATTCCGCTTCTCATTCGAAAATTAAATCAACACAAAAGAATGTCTTCTAAAAACAGTTGCAAATTGTATCTTTGCAGCCTAACTATTGGAAGATTATCATGCGAATTGACATTATTACCGTTCTCCCAGAATTATTACGAAGCCCATTTGAAGCTTCGATTATGAAACGTGCCATCGACAAAGGTTTAGTGGAAGTTCATTTTCATAATTTACGTGATTACACCACTAACCGACAAAAAAGTGTGGATGACTATCCTTATGGCGGCGGTGCTGGAATGGTAATGACGGTACAACCTATTGATGCTTGTATTACCCATTTAAAAAGCGAAAGAAGTTACGACGAAATCATTTATATGTCGCCTGACGGAGAAACTTTGAACCAAAAAATGGCCAATACCATGTCTATGTATGAAAACATAATTATTTTGTGTGGACATTATAAAGGAGTAGATCAAAGAGTACGCGATCATTTTATTACTAGAGAAATCTCGATTGGTGATTATGTTTTAAGCGGAGGCGAATTAGGCGCTTTGGTTTTATCAGATGCATTAATACGTTTAATCCCGGGAGTTTTGAGTGACGAAACCTCAGCTTTGACAGATAGTTTTCAAGACGGATTATTATCAGGACCTATATATACAAGACCCGCAGATTACAAAGGATGGAAAGTTCCCGAAATATTAACTAGCGGAAATTTTGCAAAAATTGACAAATGGCGTGAAGACATGGCGTTTGAACACACTAAAAACAGACGACCAGATCTTTTAGAATAAATTCCAAATTTTAAAAATTCCAAATTCCAATTGATTAAGCAGTAAAAAAAATGGAATTTGGAATTTGACTTTATTGAAGTTTAATTTTCTTTATTGGAATTTGAGATTTTTTTATTGGAATTTAATTTTTTTAACTACTTTTGCAGCCACATTTAATTAACCTCTGGCGATAACCGTGAATGTTGATTCGATTTAAAACCATAATTAGCAATTAAAATGGCAAATTTAGTAGATTTCGTTAATAGCGAATTTGTTACAAGAAAAGATTTCCCTGAATTCGGAGCTGGAGACACAATTACAGTTTACTACGAAATTAAAGAGGGTGAAAAAACAAGAACTCAGTTCTTTAAAGGAGTTGTAATTCAAAGAAGAGGTACTGGAAGTACTGAAACTTTTACAATTCGTAAAATGTCTGGTGCAGTAGGTGTTGAGCGTATCTTCCCTGTTAACTTGCCAGCTTTACAAAAAATTGAAATCAATAAGAAAGGTGCTGTACGTAGAGCTAGAATTTTCTACTTCAGAGAACTTACTGGTAAAAAAGCAAAAATCAAAGACAAAAGAAGATAATTTATTGTCTCTTTATCATAAAAGTCCCGACAATGTTGGGACTTTTTTTTGCATTATATCTAAATCCAGAACAGCATCCTCAAAGAAACAGGCATTCTTCAAAAAAAATAACATTTTAAAGCCTTGTAGTTAGTTATCCCATAATTCGCTTATTTCTATAACAAACCAGACGGTATTTTAGTCTGATTTACATATCTTTGCACTGCTTTTTTCAAAGCAAAAAATACATTTCACATTCTTTTTTAAAGGATTACGATTATAAAATTAAAAAAATGACACAAAAATCAAAGATTGTTTACACATTAACTGACGAAGCACCTTTGTTAGCTACTTATTCGTTTTTACCTATTGTTGAGGCTTTTACTGCAACTGCAGGAATCGAAATTGAAACAGAAGATATTTCTGTTGCTGCTCGTATCCTTGCTAATTTTCCTGAGTTTTTAACTGAGGAGCAAAAAGTAAAAGATTCTTTGGCTGAATTAGGAAAACTAGCTACTGCTCCAGAAGCAAACATTATCAAATTACCAAACGTTTCTGCATCAGTTCCTCAGTTAAAAGGAGCTATTGCTGAATTGCAAGCACATGGATACAAGGTTCCTAACTTCCCTGAAGATCCACAAAATGATGCTGAAAAGGAAATTAAAGCTAAATATGCTAAAATATTAGGTTCGGCTGTAAACCCAGTTTTACGTGAAGGAAACTCTGATCGTAGAGCTCCAAAAGCAGTGAAAAATTACGCAAAAGTAAACCCACATTCAATGGGAGCCTGGTCTGCTGATTCTAAAACAGCAGTTGCTTCTATGGAAAGCGGTGATTTTTACGGAAGCGAGCAATCACTTACTGTGGCTGAAGCTACTGATGTAAAAATCGAATTTATTGGACAAGATGGAACAGCTACTGTTCTTAAAGCAAGTACTCCATTAAAAGCAGGTGAAATTATTGATAGTTCAGTAATGCACCTGAACGCCTTAAAATCTTTTGTTGCTAAAACAATTGCAGATGCTAAAGCAAAAGGAGTTTTACTTTCTGTTCACTTGAAAGCAACAATGATGAAGGTTTCTGACCCAATTATCTTTGGAGCTATTGTTGAAGTATATTTCGCAGCTGTATTCGAAAAATATGCTGCTTTATTTGCTGAATTAGGAGTAAATACTAAAAATGGTTTAGGTGATGTATATGCAAAAATTGCTGGTCACCCACAACAAGCTGAAGTAGAAGCTGCCATCAATCAAGCAATTGAAAATGGTCCTGCTTTAGCTATGGTAAATTCAGATAAAGGAATTACTAACCTTCACGTTCCTTCAGATGTAATTGTTGATGCTTCTATGCCAGCAATGATTCGTACTTCTGGACAAATGTGGAATAAAGAAGGAAAACCACAAGATACAATCGCAATTATTCCAGACCGTTCTTACGCTGGTGTATATACTGCTACAATTGATTTCTGTAAAAAGAATGGTGCTTTCGACCCAACCACTATGGGATCTGTTCCAAATGTAGGTTTGATGGCACAAAAAGCAGAAGAATACGGATCTCACGATAAAACTTTCCAAATGTCAGCTAACGGAGTAGTTCGTGTAGTAGATGTAAACGGAAACGTTTTAATGGAACAAGCTGTTGAAGCGAATGACATTTTCAGAATGTGTCAAGCTAAAGATGCTCCTATTCAGGACTGGGTAAAACTAGCTGTAAACAGAGCACGTTTGTCTGATACTCCTGCAGTTTTCTGGTTAGACGAAAACAGAGCACACGACAGACAATTAATAGAAAAAGTAAACTTATACTTAAAAGATTACGATACAGCCGGATTAGATATCCGTATCTTAAACCCAATTGCTGCAACTGAATTTACTTGTGAAAGACTTATAAAAGGATTAGACACTATCTCAGTAACAGGAAACGTATTGCGTGATTACCTAACTGATTTATTCCCAATTTTAGAAGTTGGAACTTCTGCTAAAATGTTATCTATCGTTCCATTAATGAATGGTGGTGGATTGTTCGAAACGGGTGCAGGTGGATCAGCTCCTAAACACGTAGAGCAATTTACACAAGAAGGTTATTTACGTTGGGATTCATTAGGAGAATTTTTAGCTTTAGGTGCTTCATTAGAGCATTTAGGACAAAGTTTGAACAATGAAAAAGCAATTGTTTTATCTGAAACTTTAGATCAGGCTAACGATGCATTCTTGCAAAATGACAAGTCACCAGCTAGAAGAGTAGGTCAAATTGACAACCGTGGTTCTCACTTTTACTTAGCTTTATACTGGGCTCAGGCTTTAGCAGCTCAAACTAAAGATGCTGACTTGCAAGCTATTTTTGCTCCAATTGCAAAAGAATTGACTGAAAACGAAGCTAAAATTGATGCCGAATTAATTAGTGCTCAAGGAAAAGCGCAAGAAATTGGTGGATACTACCAACCAAATCCTGCTTTAGTAAGCAAAGTAATGCGTCCAAGTGCAACTTTAAACGCAATTTTAGATAAAATAGCAGTATTAAAAACAGCTTAATTATTTTTATACAAATATTCAAAAGACAACTCGAAAGGGTTGTCTTTTTTTTTTTTTTTATTTTTAAAATTCCATTTATAAATAAACGAACATTCACTTATAATTTATACTTTTGTCGCATAATTCAAAAAACAAATGAGAACTAGAGACAGTAATAAAGAAGAAATCGTAAAACAAAAAGCCATAGCTTTACTTGTAGAAAAAGGAATCGAAGGTTTTAGCATGAATCGATTGGCTAAAGAAAGTAAAATTTCAGTAGCGACTTTATACATTTATTACTCAGACAAAGAGGATTTAATTAAAAAAATTGGAATCGAAATTGGAAAAAATTTCTTTGACGAAATGTCTAAAGATTTCTCTCCAACGATGCCTTTCAAAAAAGGATTATACAAACAATGGGAGAACAGAATCCGTTTTTCACAAAGCAAACCGCTTGAAGTCAATTGTTGGGAATTACTTACCCACTCTAGTTATGGTGAATATATTTTAGAAGAAAGCTTACAAGAATTTAAGATTACAATGGGAATCTTTTTTAATAATGCAGTTGAAAAGAAAGAATTAATTCCAGTTTCAAAAGAAGTTTTTTGGAGCATGGCTTATGGTCCATTATACTCCTTACTGCGTTTTGAAAGAGATGGAAAAAATTTTGGAGGCGGTCCTTTTAAACTCAACAAAAAAACAACTGATGAAACATTTGAATTAGTCATAAAAGCATTAACACCGTAAATTTCTAACTTATGGAAACTCAATTTGCCAACCTCTTCATTTTTGGAACGAATCTCCAAACTGAAAAAGACAAACAAGTGATAAGCAAAGTATTGAACGCAAATCATGAAATCGAGCAATGGAATATTGATTTGGAAGATGTTGATTCGGTATTACGAATAGAAAGCAAAACTTTAACAGCCGAACAAATCATCAAAATAATAACAGAACAGGATTTTAAATGTTCTGAATTAAGTGAATAAGCAAATGAAAAATACAACAAAACAAGCAATTCCTTTTACTTCCTATCAAAAGTTTGCTGTTTTTATCTTAGCTATTACCCAATTTACCGTTATCTTGGATTTTATGGTCATGTCGCCATTAGGTGATATTTTAATGAAAAGCATGCAACTCAAACCAACTCATTTTGGTTTAGTGGTTTCTGCCTATGCTTTTAGTGCCGGAATTTCAGGATTACTTACTGCTGGTTTTGCTGATAAGTTTGACCGAAAAAAATTATTACTGTTATTTTATACTGGATTTATCTTAGGAACTATTCTTTGCGGATTGGTTAATTCTTATGTATTATTGGTAGCTGCAAGAATCTTCACTGGACTATTTGGAGGCGTTATTGGTTCCATTTCTATGGCCATTGTAACTGATTTATTTTCGATGCAACAACGCGGTCGTGTAATGGGTTTTATCCAAATGGCTTTTGGCACCAGCCAGATATTCGGAATTCCGTTAGGACTTTATATTGCCACAGCCTGGGATTGGCATGCGCCATTTTTATGGGTTGCCGCAATGGCAGCAATTATTGCTATTTTGATTGCATTGAAATTGAAACCGCTCACAGAACATCTTGCGATACCAAATAAAAATTCGGCTTTTCAGCATTTAATTCACACCATCTCAAAACGAGAATACCGCATTGGGTTTGCGGCAACAGCCATTCTTTCAGTTGGAGGATTTATGCTAATGCCTTTCGGAAGTGCTTTTGCCATTAATAATTTAAAAATTACTGAACAACAACTTCCGCTTCTGTTTATGATTGCAGGATTTTCTACATTGATTATTATGCCGATTATTGGAAAACTAAGTGATAAAATAGATAAATTCAAGATTTTTACTGTGGCTTCCATCTGGACTATTATAACCGTTGCGATTTACACTAATCTTGCTGAAACTCCGTTTTGGTTGGTTGCCATTGTCAATGTTTTGATGATGATGGGAGTAATGAGCCGAATGGTTCCCTCTACTGCCTTAGTGACTTCTATTCCTGCTAAAGAAGATCGAGGGGCGTTTATGAGCATCAATTCTTCTTTACAACAAATTTCTGGCGGAATTGCCGCTGCCTTTGCAGGAACAATTGTAGTTCAAAAAGACAATTTCAGCGCATTGGAACATTATAATACCTTAGGTTTTATAATCATTGGAATATCAATTTTGTCGATTTTTTTACTTAGTCGGGTAAATCAACATTTGAAAAAGCATCCAGAACAAGATTCGGAACCTATTTTAAGCGTTTCTGAAATCTAATTGAAGTAATTAAAAGTTACAACACACAATATTAAACATTAATTAACAGTTGTGGACTTGGCTTTTCTATCCTAATAATTGACATTTGCAATTCAAATATCGTAAAATGATTACAAAAAGACACATTCTCCTTTTCGCCGTTCTGTTTATTAGTCTAACCACTTTTGCGCAAGATAAATTCACCCTAAGCGGAATTATTACTGATACTAAAAATAACGAAACCTTAATTGGTGTAAACCTCTATTTTCCTGATTTGAAAATTGGAACAACTACTAACGAATATGGTTTTTATTCGATAAGTGTTCCAAAAGGGAATCAAACCCTAAACATCAGTTATATTGGCTATCAAAACGTGCAAAAAACCGTTTCGTTGACCCAAAGTACTAAACTGAATATAGCACTTGATGAAAACGGCGAAATGCTAGACGAGGTGGTAATTAAAGACAATCAGGGTCGGGCGAATACTCGAACGCCTGAAATGAGTGTCAACAAACTTTCTATTGCTGCTATCAAAAAAATGCCAGTAGTTTTAGGAGAAGTAGATGTAATTAAATCCATTTTATTGTTGCCAGGAGTTACAAATGCGGGCGAAGGTGCATCGGGTTTTAATGTTCGTGGTGGTGGTGCCGACCAGAATTTGATTCTTCTAGACGAAGCAACTATTTACAATTCTTCGCATGTTTTTGGATTTTTCTCTGTTTTTAATCCAGATGCTATCAAAGATTTAAAATTGTACAAAGGTGGAATTCCAGCTCGTTTTGGCGGAAGAGCATCTTCAGTTTTAGATATTTATCAAAAAGACGGAAACAGTAAAGATTTCCACATGAATGGTGGAATTGGATTAATTTCCAGCCGTTTGCTTGCCGAAGGTCCAATTGTAAAAGACAGAGGTTCGTTTTTAATTGGTGGTAGAGCTTCCTATGCGCATTTATTTCTAAAATTATCCGAAGAACAAAAAGACAACTCCGCTTATTTTTATGATTTGAATACCAAATTGAGCTATAAAATTAACGACAATAACAACATTTACTTATCGGGTTATTTTGGTCGTGACGTTTTTGCTATCAACGAAAGTTTCTCTAATACTTATGGAAACACTACTTTAAATTTACGTTGGAATCATTTATTTTCTGATAAATTATTTTCGAATATTTCTGTAATTTACAGTGATTATTATTACGGATTGGAGTTGGATTTTGTAGGTTTCAATTGGGATTCTGGCATTAAAAACTACAATATCAAATATGATTTTAAACATTATATTTCTGATAATTTCAAATTGAATTATGGAGTAAATGCTCTTTATTACAATTTTAATCCGGGAACTATTAAACCATCTAACGATGAATCCAGTATCAATCCAGACCAATTGGATAGAAAATATGCTTTTGAGCCTTCGCTTTATATTGAAGCCGAAAATAGGATCACTAAAAAACTAAGTCTTGCTTATGGTTTACGTTATAGTATGTTTTCTCGAATTGGAAATTCGACAGTTAATTTATACGAAAACGACAATCCTGTTACCTTCAATTCTGAATTTCAGATTTACGAAAAAGCAACTCCAATAGGCACTAAATATTACGGTAAAAACAAAACTATCAAAAGTTACGACAACTTCGAACCGCGATTTTCAATTTCGTACCAACTCAAAGAAGATCAGGCAATCAAAGCGAGTTACAACCGCATGGTACAATATTTACAGCTGGTTTCTAACACCGCCTCGCCTACTCCATTAGACATCTGGATGCCAAGTGACAATTACATAAAACCACAAATTGCTGATCAAGTAGCCATTGGTTACTTTAAAAACATTCGAAATGGCGATTATTCTATCGAAATAGAAAGTTATTACAAGAAAATCCAAAACCGCATGGATTACATCGATGGTGCCGATTTGATTGCCAACGAAGCTATCGAACAAGTCATTCTAAACGGAAGAATGCGTTCTTATGGTTTGGAATTTATGCTAAAGAAAAACGAAGGGCGTTTAAACGGTTGGGTTTCCTACACCTTATCTAAATCCGAACAACAAACTCCAGGTCGAACTCCTGAAGAAATAGGAATTAATTATGGGAAATGGTACAATTCCGCTTATGATAAAACGCACAATTTAGCGATAACTTCTGCTTATAATTTAAATGATAAATGGGATTTTGGAGCAAATTTTTCCTTACAATCCGGACAGCCTGTTACCTATCCTGACAACAAATACCAATATGGAGATGTATTTGTACCAAGCTACGGTTTGCGTAACGGAAATCGCTTGCCTACTTACCACCACTTAGATATTTCAGCTACTTTAACACCTTCTAAAAACAAAGGCAGAAACTGGCAAGGCGAATGGGTTTTTAGTATTTACAACTTATACAACCGCCAGAATGCTGCTTCCATTGCCTTTAGACAAAATACGGATACAGCTATGAATGAAGCGGTAAAAACATCCATTTTTGGAATTGTACCTGCGGTAAGTTATAATTTTAAATTCTAAATTTTCTTTCGAAAAAAAACATATCACAATGAAAAAAATACTATTCCCCTTTTTAATACTTTTTATCGGTTTGTTTAGCAGCTGCGAAGAAGTAATCGATTTAGAATTGGACAGCGCTGCTCCACGTTTAGTTATTGAAGCATCAATCGTCTGGATTAAAGGCAGTACAGGAAATGCTCAAAAAATAAAATTAAGCACCACCACAGGTTATTATGACACTGAAGTTCCTATTGTAACGGGAGCAACCGTTTTTATAACCAATAGCCAAAATACTGTTTTTGATTTCGAAGAAATTCCAAACACTGGCGAATATACTTGTACGACTTTCGAACCTGAAATTGGTGAAAATTATACACTAACCATTATTCACGATGGCGAAACTTACTCAGGAACGGAAATATTTCAATCCTTAGCTCCCATTACTCGAATTGAACAAAACAACGAAGGAGGTTTTACAGGAAAAGATATCGAAATCAAAGCTTTTTTTAATGATCCAGCAGACGCAGACAATTATTATTTGTATCGTTACGAATATTCAAACGAAGCTACGGTAAGTTATAATGTAGATGACGACCGATTTTCTCAAGGAAACGAAAATTCCAGCCGTTCTCAAAATGACGAATTAAAGGCAGGAGATATAATCGAGTTAACACACTATGGTGTTTCTAAACAATATTACAATTACATGAACATTCTAATTGGTATTATTGGCAATTCTGGAGGCCCATTTCAAACACCACCCGCAACTGTAAGAGGAAATATTGTTAATACAACTAATCCTCAAAATTATCCGTTGGGTTATTTTTATTTAGGAGAAACCGATATGCGTCGTTATGAGATTGAATAGTGAATTTTAATTTTAAACCATTACTTCAATTGCCGTTGACTTTAGTCAACGGAATTTAGATTTACAGCTAAATTGGCTTTAGCCAAAATAGCCATAGAAATTTGACTAAAACCAAAGGCAATTTAATCCAATCAACTATTAGGTCTATAACATTCGAAATCTTTTCATTTTACCGCATATTACACTGATTTACTCAAATTAATCTGTGCTAATCTTTTAATCTGCGGTAAAAAAATTAGCTATATTTGCTAACTCAGAAACCTAAATCTACATTCCTTTGTCATCACATCACATTGTTCGCGACGATCAAGAACCGGCTTTAATCATTGCTAACGGCGCTGCCTGCAATCCGGAATTATTAGGACAATTGCTCGAATGGTCACCGCTAGTTATTGTGCTGGATTCTGCTATCGAACGCGTAATCGAATTGGGGATAAAAGTAGATGTTTTATTAGGCGATTTCGACGGCAATTTTGATCCTGATTATTACAAAGAAAAACAATATCCGCTGGAAATTGTACATACGCCCGACCAAGACAAAACTGATTTGGAAAAAGCGTTTGACTATTTGTACGAAAGAAAAATTCCTGCGGCAAATGTAGTTTGGGCAACAGGGAAAAGAGCCGATCATACTATTACTAATCTGACTAATATTGTTCGCTACCGCAATAAATTAAAAATTGTAATCCTAGACGATCATTCTAAGGTTTTTTTATTGCCTCGAAAATTCGAAAAATGGTACACTGCAAATACACCTATTTCTTTAATTCCGATAGGTCATGTCAGCGGAATTCATTCTGAAAATCTATTTTATCCATTAAAAAATGACAGCCTGACTATTGGTTATCGCACCGGAAGCAGCAATCATGTGGTTCAAGATGGTTTAGTTATAATTGAACATCAAGAAGGCGATTTATTGTTGATGGAATGCATGGATTAATTCATTTGCAAAATAAAAAGAAACACTGATTGGAGAAATTTATAAAATTATTTTAATTTCTTAAATCTATGTTCCAAAATCCTTATCGACTATAAAAATGAACTCACAAAATCATTACATTTTCTTAAAATTGCATTCCAAAAAAACTACAATAAATTAACACCCAAATAACTAAGTATTAGCTAGAAACAAATTTGAAAATCGTACCTTTGCGGCGAAATTAAAAATAAAATGTCTAAAGCAATTACTGAGAAAACCAATTTACATTCCAGGAACCCACATCGATTACGCTATGATTTTGACTTGCTAATCGGGAATTATCCTGAATTAAAACCATTTGTTTTCATTAACGAACACCAAATAGAAAGTATCGATTTCAGTAATCCTCAAGCGGTAAAAGCCTTGAACAAGGCATTATTAATTAGCTATTACGACATTCAAAACTGGGATATCCCTCAAGATTACCTTTGCCCGCCTATTCCAGGCAGAGCAGATTATATTCATTACATCGCTGATTTATTGGCTGAAAGCAACAACGGAATTATTCCAACAGGAGCTGAAGTAGAAGGTCTTGATATTGGTGTTGGTGCTAATTGTATCTATCCAATCATTGGAAATGTAGTTTACAACTGGAGTTTTGTAGGCACTGACATTGACGAAAAAGCCCTAAACAATTGCAGCGAAATAATCGAAGCCAATCCAAAATTGATTGAAGCCATTAGTTTGCAACAACAACTGGAACCACGATTTGTTTTTAAAAACATCATCACACCCGAAGATAAATTTGCTTTCACGATTTGTAATCCTCCTTTCCATAAATCTGCTGAAGAAGCCAGCAAAGGCAGCCTTCGAAAAGTCAATAATCTGGAAAACAAAAAATCGACCAAAGCGGTTTTAAATTTTGGTGGTCAAAATAGCGAATTGTGGTGCGAAGGCGGCGAACTTGGTTTCATTACCCAAATGATTTACGAAAGCGCCCGTTATCCAATGCAATGTTTGTGGTTTACCAGTTTGGTTTCTAAACAATCGCATCTTGGCAGTCTTTATAAAACCTTAAATAAAGTCAACGCTGCCCAAATAAAAACCATCGATATGGCACAAGGACAAAAAACCAGCCGCATTCTTGCCTGGACTTTCCTTACCGAAACCCAACAAAAAAACTGGAAATTCGAAGCAGTAAAACCTCTTTTCTAAAGAAAATATTTTCTTTATAATAAAACATTATTTTCACTAAAGTTGATAAGCTATTTTATGGTAAAAAGTGAATCCAAATTGAGTGAACTGGAATCACATTACGACAACAAACAGAATGAAAATAATAACTTGGAATTGTAATATGGCTTTCCGTAAAAAAGCGGAATTTATTCTGGCTGAACAACCAGACATTCTAATTGTGCCTGAATGTGAGCATCCAGATAAATTGATTTTCAAAAGTGATGTAACTAAATCTAGAGACCAATTTTGGTTCGGACAAAACCTAAACAAAGGAGTTGGAATATTTTCATATTCAGACTTTAAGATTGAACTTCTAAGTATTCACAATCCTGAATTTAAATATGTATTACCCTTATCGATAAAAAACGATGAGATTGAGTTTATAGTTTTTGCGATATGGGCTCAAAAACCTAAAAATCACGATTGCTACACAGAACAAATTTGGAATGCAGTACATTTTTATGACAACTTATTAAATAAAGAGAATGTAATTCTTGTGGGAGATTTTAATAGTAGTTCTATTTGGGATAAGCCAAATAGAATCTACAACCATACTAATCTCGTTAACCTCTTGAAAGACAAAAATATTTACAGTACATATCATAGTTTCTATAATCAAGAACAAGGAAAAGAAACGATATCAACCCTATTTATGCATAGAAAAATTGAAAGACCATATCATATTGACTTTTGCTTTGCATCAAAAAATCTAATTGACAAAATTAAAAGTGTGGAAATTGGAAAATATGAAAATTGGACTAAACATAGCGACCACAAACCTGTAGCTGTTAAATTCCAAATATAATTTTTCAAATCAATTATTTATAACAAAAACTCCCTACGCATCCAAAATTTAGCAATTATCTGATCATTAAATTCCAATATTTCTAAAATTCTCCCACAAATTACTCTAAAGTTGTAGGTTTTAGTTATTTTTAGCAACTCAAGATAAAAATCCTAAAACTATTCAACTACACTATTAAAAACCAACCTTTTTATGCTCACTTTTTACAAAACAAAACCAAATCAGCTCAAAATCATTTCATTTGTAGCTGTTCAAATCCTATTCACTTCTTTTTGTGAAGCGCAAAACAATTCAAATACACAAGACCTAAAATTATGGTACGACAAACCTTCTGAAAAATGGGTGGAAGCATTGCCTGTAGGAAATGGAAAAATTGGCGCAATGGTATTTGGTGGCGTTGAAGAAGAACTTTTACAACTAAACGAAAGTACTTTATGGAGCGGTGGCCCTGTAAAAACAAATGTCAACCCGGAGTCAAAAAACTATTTGCCTCAAATTAGAGAAGCCTTACTAAAAGAGGAAGATTATACTAAAGCCAACTTGTTAACTAAGAAAATGCAAGGTTTGTATTCGCAATCCTATTTGCCTTTAGGTGATATTCTTATCAAACAGGATTTCAATAATACAAAACCTACGGCTTACTATCGTGATTTGGATATTCAAAATGCAATTGCAACCACAAAATTCACGATTAATGGTGTTGAATATACTCGGGAAATTTTCACTTCAGCACCCGACAATGTAATGTTGGTTCGAATTTCGTCAAGCAAAAAAGGAGCACTTACTTTTGATATTTCGGCTAAAAGTCAATTAAAATACAACACATCAACTAAAGAAAATAACGAACTCATTATTAGCGGAAAAGCTCCTGCAAATGTAAATCCGTCCTATTATAATCCAGAAGGCAAAGAACCAATTATCTACGATGATCCTAATGGATGTGATGGTATGCGTTACCAATATCGTATTAAAGCGGTTAACAAAGATGGAAGTGTTGCAACAACTAATTCAGGAATTGAAATTAAAAATGCCAGCGAAGTGGTACTTTACATTTCGGCAGCTACTAGTTTTAACGGATTTGATAAATGTCCAGATAAGGATGGAAAAGATGAAAATAAGATTGCATCCGATATAATCAATAAAGCGGTTAAAAAAACATACGCTCAATTATACAAAAAGCATCTTGCTGATTACAAACATTATTTTGACCGAGTTTCTTTTGCTGTAAAAGATACCATAAACAATCCGACTAAAACAAAATTACCTTCTAACGAACGACTGAAAGCCTATTCTAATGGTGCTTATGATCCTGAAATAGAAACTTTATATTTTCAGTACGGAAGATATTTGTTGATTTCTTCTTCCCGTCCGGGCGGACCTCCAGCTAATTTACAGGGAATTTGGAATAAAGAACTTCGTGCGCCATGGAGTTCAAATTACACCATTAACATTAATACCCAAATGAATTACTGGCCAGCTGAAGTAACAAATCTTTCTGAAATGCACCAGCCGCTTTTAGATTGGATTCAAAGCCTGGCTAAAACTGGAAAAATTACCGCACGCGAATTTTATAATGCGAATGGCTGGGTTGCTCATCATAATTCGGATTTATGGGCATTGAGTAATCCTGTAGGCGATAAAGGCGACGGTGATCCTGTTTGGGCGAACTGGTGGATTGGCGGAAACTGGCTTACACAACATCTTTATGAGCATTACCGTTTTACAGGAGACAAAAAATTCCTGGCTGAAAAAGCTTATCCGGTTATGAAAGATGCAGCAATTTTTTCTTTAGACTGGTTAGTCGAAGACAAAAACGGCTATTTGGTTACCGCACCTTCTACTTCTCCTGAAAATAAATTCAAAGACAGTAAAGGCAAAGAACAATCAGTATCTGTTGCTACCACGATGGATATGTCTATTATTAGAGATTTATTTAATAATTTGATTGAAGCATCAGAAATATTAGATACTGATAAAGCTTTCCGAGAAACCTTGATTGCAAAACGAGCTAAACTGTATCCATTACAAATTGGAAAAAATGGAACATTAATGGAATGGTATAAGGATTTTGAAGAAACAGATATTCACCACCGTCATGCCTCTCACCTATTTGGTTTGCATCCCGGAAGAGAAATCACTCCATTGACCACTGATTTTTTTAATGCTGCCAAAAAATCACTTGAAGTTCGCGGAGACGAAGGAACAGGATGGAGCAAAGGATGGAAAATTAACTGGTGGGCAAGATTACAAGATGGCGATCATGCTTATTCTTTAATCAGACAATTACTCAATTATGTTGATCCTGCTAAGAAAAATAATGGTGCTGGAGGAACGTATCCTAACTTTTTTGATGCACATCCGCCCTTCCAAATTGACGGAAACTTTGCTGGTACGGCTGGTATGGCGGAAATGCTTTTACAAAGTCAAGCCAATTACATTCAATTATTGCCTGCCTTGCCTAAAGCCTGGAGCGAAGGTCACGTAAAAGGATTGATTGCCAGAGGCGGTTTTGAAATAGACATGAATTGGAGTAACCAACAGTTGAACGATGCATCTATAAAATCATTAAATGGTGCCGAATGTATTATCATTACCAAAGTTCCAGTAAAAATCAAAAACTCTGAGATTGTTTCTCAAAAAACGGACAATGGTTATCAAATTTCATTTAAAACATCCAAAGGTAAAACCTATCAAATAATCAAATTATAACTAAAACTATCAACGTTTTAAAACCTTTATACAGTCGTTTTATTTTTTAAATAAAGCGACTGTTTTTTTTATTCTCGAATGAAGCACCACAATTCTTTAGCTTTTCCTTTAGATTGAATTGGCGATAAACTTTGTAACTTTGCAACTTCCAACTTTGCAACAGAAAAACACATGAATTTCCAAGTCGTATCTGATTACCAACCTAAAGGAGACCAGCCTCAAGCTATTGAAAAATTAGCACAAGGCATTATTGATGGTGATAAATTCCAAACACTGTTAGGAGTTACGGGTTCGGGAAAAACATTTACGGTGGCCAATGTCATTCAGGAAGTCCAAAGACCTACATTGGTTTTGGCACATAACAAAACTCTGGCAGCGCAATTGTATTCGGAGTTCAAACAGTTTTTCCCAAACAATGCCGTGGAATATTTCGTTTCTTATTACGATTATTACCAGCCTGAAGCTTTTATGCCCGTTACAGGAGTTTTTATCGAAAAAGATTTATCCATCAACGAAGAGCTGGAAAAGATGCGTTTGAGTACTACTTCTTCATTGCTTTCAGGACGAAGAGATATTGTGGTGGTGGCTTCCGTTTCTTGTTTGTACGGTATTGGAAACCCTGTGGAATTTCAAAAAAATGTTATTGAAATTCAACGAGATCAGGAAATCTCCAGAACCAAATTATTACATAGTTTGGTGCAAAGTCTATATTCCAGAACTGAAGCCGATTTTACTCCTGGAAATTTTAGAATTAAAGGTGATACGGTGGAAATTTATCCAAGCTATGCTGATGATGCGTATCGAATTCACTTCTTTGGTGATGAAATCGAAGAAATTGAAAGCTTTGATGTAAAAACATCTCAGGTCATTGAAAAATTCGAAAAACTGACTATCTATCCCGCTAATATGTTTGTGACTTCGCCCGATGTATTGCAAGGCGCTATTTGGGAAATTCAACAGGATTTGGTCAAACAAGTGGATTATTTTAAAAAAATAGGCAAACATCTAGAAGCCAAAAGACTGGAAGAAAGAACCAATTTCGATTTAGAAATGATTCGGGAATTGGGTTATTGTTCTGGGATCGAAAATTATTCTCGCTATCTTGATGGTCGACAGGCGGGAACAAGACCCTTCTGCTTATTGGATTATTTTCCAAAAGATTATTTGATGGTAGTTGACGAAAGTCACGTGACGCTTTCTCAGGTACACGCCATGTACGGAGGCGACAGAAGCCGAAAAGAAAATTTAGTAGAATACGGTTTTAGACTTCCCGCTGCTATGGATAATCGTCCGTTGAAATTTGATGAATTTGAAGCCATGCAAAATCAAGTCATTTATGTATCAGCAACACCTGCTGATTACGAACTGCAAAAAACTGAAGGTGTTGTGGTAGAACAAGTGATTCGTCCAACGGGGTTATTAGATCCTATTATCGAAATCCGTCCGAGTTTGAATCAAATTGATGATTTAATCGAAGAAATTCAACAACGTTGTGAGTTAGACGAACGTGTTTTGGTAACCACTTTGACCAAAAGAATGGCGGAAGAATTAGCGAAATATTTAACTAAAGTAAGTATTCGTTGCCGTTACATTCATTCGGATGTGGATACCTTGGAACGCATCGAAATCATGCAGGATTTACGAAAAGGAATTTTTGATGTTTTGATTGGAGTGAACTTATTGCGTGAAGGATTGGATTTACCTGAAGTTTCACTTGTAGCAATTTTAGATGCAGATAAAGAAGGATTCCTGCGTTCGCATCGTTCATTAACACAAACCATTGGTCGTGCGGCGAGAAACTTAAATGGAAAAGCCATAATGTATGCCGATAAAATCACGGCAAGTATGCAAAAAACCATTGATGAAACCAATTATCGCAGAACCAAACAAATTAACTTTAATACCGAAAACAATGTTGTTCCGCAGGCATTGAATAAGAAAATCGACAGTGCTTTTACCAAAAATCCTTTGGTAGAATACGAACTGGGCCATACTTTGAATACTGCCGCAGAACCAGTAAACGAATATTTATCGAAAGATGAAATTGACAAACGCATTCGGGAAAAGCGTAAATCAATGGAAAAAGCCGCTAAAGAATTGGACTTTATGCAAGCGGCAAAATTACGTGATGAAATTAAAAAACTACAGGAACAACTTGCTTAATATTGAGATTCTTCATTAAAAATATCCCAAAGAACTTCATCTGAAATCACTGTATTAGGTGCATTTTTCACCTTTTTTATTAAATATCGGATGGCATCTGTATCTAATCCCATACTGATTGCAATATGAACAATTAAGTCTGGATCTTGCTTGTATAAAATACCATCATTCTGAAAAAAGACAACCAGCTTATAAAATTGTTTGATTCGGTTCAATTTCATATTATCAGACAACTTTGGCAATTTTTGACTTAACAAATCAATAAATCCTCCTTTTTCAAAATTCAATTCATTGGCAATTAGAAATAAAAAATCATAGCCTTTTTTACTCAATTGACCATCAACTGTCGCATAAGCAATCATCTCTAAAAGCAATTTCTTTTTTTCTTCGTAAGCATCCATATCGTAAATAATTTTAGCTAAAATATCATTTTTTACGATAATAACCCAAAGAAAAACATAGAATTAAACAATTTAATTGAAAAATCACATTTTTACGTCAACCCAAAACAGCCTAAAAAGAGCTAAAAATGATAAAAAAACGACTTTTTTGTTTGTAAATACTTAGAACAAAAATCTTCATTTTAAAGAAAACACTTTTATGGGTATTCTTTTTTATTATATATTCAAAATGAGATAAGAAAAATCAGAAAATCAAAATTCTTCATCTGCACCAAAAAATATTCATTTTTATAGCTTAATTTTATCGTAAAACCAGACTATTATGGAATTGATCATTAGAGAATACGAGCTAAAACTGAGGCACACTTTTACAATATCCAGAGAGTCAATTGATATCCAGCCTTCTTTAATAGTACAATTAAAAAGTGGTGGATTCTCCGGATATGGCGAAGCAACTTCAAATCCTTATTACAATATTAGTGTGCCCATGATGAAACAGGATTTAGAGGCCATACAAACGCTCATAGAATCCACTGTTGACGAAACTCCCGAAGAATTCTGGGCAAAAGTACATCCTTATTTAAAACATGATATGTTTGCACTTTGTGCGTTAGACATGGCTTATACCGATTTATATGCGCGCCAAAAAGGCAAAAAGCTACACGAACTTTGGGATTATAACATTGAAAGAAACCCTTTGACTAATTATACTATCGGAATTGATTCTATCGATAAAATGGTTACTAAAATGAAAGAATTGCCATGGCCGATTTATAAAATAAAATTAGGAACCAGCGATGATATTGCCATTGTAAAAGCATTAAGAGAACATACGGATGCCATTTTTAGAATTGATGCTAATTGCGGTTGGGAAATAGAGGAAACATTGAATAATGCTGTGGAACTAAAAAAACTAGGTGTCGAATTTCTGGAACAACCACTAAAAGCGGACGACTGGAAAGGACATGAAGTTATTTTTAAACATTCCGTTTTACCTATTATTGCTGACGAAAGCTGTATTATTGAACAAGACATTTCCAAATGCTACAATCATTTTCATGGTGTGAATATCAAATTGGTAAAATGTGGCGGTTTGACTCCAGCCCGAAGAATGATTCAACAAGCCAAAAAACTGGGACTAAAAACCATGGTGGGCTGCATGACGGAATCTTCTGTGGGAATTTCCGCAATTGCACATTTACTACCTCAATTGGATTATGTGGATATGGACGGTGCCTTGCTTTTATCTGAAGATATTGCCAGCGGAGTACAAATTCAAAATGGTAAAATTGGCTATTCTGCATTGAATGGAACTGGAGTTGTTTTAAAATAATAATTGATGAAAGTAACTGAATTCCCAGATCGGGTTTTAAAAATTGACGAAGAGAAATACCTATACTTTGGCGGAACAGCTTATTTAGGCTTACCGCCAAATAAAAAATTCCAAAAAATACTCTTTAAAAATATTACTCGCTGGGGAACGGCTTATGGAAGTTCCAGAAATGCCAATATCAAACTAACCGCTTACGAAAAAGGAGAAACTTTCTTGGCTAAATTTATCCAAGCCGAAGCCGCTCTTACTGTTTCTTCCGGGATGTTAGCTGGTCGATTGGTTCTTGAATCTTTAAAACAAGAAAAATCAGTTTTTTATCATTTTCCAGATACGCATGTTGCCATTAGCAATCCAGATAGTATTCCGTTTTTTATAAATGAGAAATTAAATCCTAGATTATTGGATAACAAACTCGAAAAAATCACCATCTTAAGTGATGCTGTTACTTCCAATGCTGTTACAGCAGCTGATTTTTCTGTTTTGGAACAAATTCCAAATCATAAAGAAATTACATTGGTTATCGATGAATCGCATTCACTTGGAATTTTAGGTAAAAATGGTAGCGGAATTTTTTCGACAATAAATCAGCCGAATATTAAACGAAAGATCTTGGTTTCTTCTTTAGGAAAAGCTATGGGATTATCAGGTGGTGTAATTGCTAGCGACATTAATTTCATTACTAAAATAAAGGAAAATGATACTTTTGTTTCGAGTGCCGGAATGAATCCCGCTTTTGTACAAACTTTAGCAGATGCAGAGAAAATTTATTGGAAACAGAATAAAAAAATGAGGGAAAATTTGACTTATATTCATTCGAAATTAATTCCCAATACCAACATTCTGTTTGATCAAAACTACCCCGTTATTTACCCTAAAATCGAAAATATCAATACTATTTTAGCATCGAATAAGATTATCATCACCAACTTTAAATACACTTCAGAAACGGATTATTTGAATCGTATTATCATTACAGCCAATCACAAGAAAAAGGATTTGGACAAAATAATTGAAATCCTTAATCAATACCAAAACGAAAATGATTAGCTAATGCTAGAATAACGTACCTTTGTAAAAAATACAAAAATGACAAACAACGATATCTTTAAAAAATTACGCGTAGCCTTGATGCTTCGTGATGATCAAATAGTAGAAATATTGGAATTAGTAGATTTCAGAATTTCAAAATCAGAATTAGGTGCTTTTTTTCGCGACGAAAAACACCCTAATTATGTAGAATGTGGAGACCAGGTTTTACGTAATTTCCTGAATGCTTTGGTTATTCATTTGCGTGGAACTAAAGAAAATCCTAAAAATCCAAATGAAGTTTTAGCGAAACACAAATCGGAAATTCCAAAAAAAGACGGTTCAAAAGAAAGATCCGAATTTAAAGCCACAGCTAAAGATGATGAAAAAGGAAGAGGAGATCAAAAACCTTCAAAATCAGGTGCTGCTACTAAAAAACCTTTTAACAAAAACAATCCGAAAACGGCTCCAAAAATACAAGTTGTAGAAAAAGTAAAATTCAACAACGGAAAAAGCAAAAAATCTTAAGGTTAAAAGTTTTTTATTTCTTTAACATATAAACAAAAAAAATCCCGGTCTCGTTTTAAAATCGAAATCGGGATTTTGTGTTTAATGCACAGCCCTTATTTAGTAAACTTAACTAAAAAAACAAGTCCTTTTCCTGCCTCTAATTCTCCTGTTGATAGCTTTCGATAATTCAAAGTGTTTTTAATGTAATAATTCAAACTTTCATTAGTCGTATTAGTACTTAATACTACCATTTCATGATTCTCATTTATTGCAATTCTCACTTTCACTAGAACATCTTGGTCTAAACCATTAAATGTTGGATAAGTATTAAGCAATTTCGTTATCTCCTTGTAAGTCTCATTAAGAGTCCCTGTTGGATTGTCTGTTGACTTGTCAGCTGCAAATGCTGTTGTTAAAAATAGAGTAACAACAACGGATAAAATTAATTTTCTCATGATTTCTTAATTTTTAATTAGAATTAAATTGTTTCCGATTTCATTGTAAAAGTAAGTAAATCTCTTATTCAAAAAACAAATAAAACACTGACACAGTGCGATTTACGATTTGAAAAAAAATAATTAACAAAAAATATCAGCTAAATAAAAAAACGAAACTAAAATTAAATTATTCGCATAAAAAATAGAAATACGTTGAAAAAAAATTAACCAAAAATATCAAAACATTAAAATCATTAGGAATAAATCAGTTTAAAATAGCTCTAAATAACAAAATCCTGATTCCGTTATAAAACGAAATCAGGATTTTTTTTAATTGATTTACTGTAAACTACCTAGTAAACTTAACCAAGAAAACAAGTCCTTTACCAGCTTGTAATTCTCCCGCTAATAGCTTTTGATAGTTTAAAGTATTTTTGATGTAGTAATTCAAATCTTCATTAGTAGTATTAGTGCTCATTACAACAATTTCATGATTTTCATTAATTGCAATTCTCACTTTTACCACAACGTCTTGTTCTAATCCTCCTAAGTTAGGATACGTATTCAACATTTTAGTTAACTCTTTATAAGTCTCATCAAAATTTTTTGCTGTATTAGGAGACTTATCCGTAGCAAATGCTGTACTCATAAATAAAGTAACGATAACAGATAAAAATAATTTTTTCATGATTTCTTTGTTTTTAATTACAGGTCAAAATTACCACAGATTACCAACATAAAAACCACAAAAACAATTACTTAACTTAAACATAAAAGAGTTCATTTTACACTTTTTGCGAGGTACAAAAACTTTCAGAACAATTAATAAGAGCTTTGTAAAAAAGAAACTTTAAAATTTCATTAATCGCATAAAAACCACCAAAACACTAAAAAAAAGCACATATTCCCTACTTAATATTAAATTAATACAAAGATTGATAATTAAAGTAGAAAATGGATCAGAAACAAAAAAAACCTGTCTCGTTTTTAGAACGAGACAGGTTTTATATATTAACTTTCTTTCTTAATTAAGAAAGTGCAGCTTGTACTTGGTCAGCAGCTTCTTGAAATTGAACTGCAGATAAAATTGGCATACCAGAATTATCAATTAATTCTTTTGCAATTTCAGCATTTGTACCTTGCAAACGAACGATGATTGGCACTTTAATAGCATCTCCCATGTTTTTGTAAGCATCAACAACACCTTGAGCAACACGGTCACAACGAACGATTCCTCCAAAAATGTTAATTAAAATAGCTTTTACGTTTGGATCTTTTAAGATAATACGGAAAGCTGTTTCAACACGTTTAGCATCAGCAGTTCCTCCTACGTCAAGGAAGTTAGCTGGTTCAAAACCTGCATATTTAATTAAATCCATAGTTGCCATTGCAAGACCTGCTCCGTTTACCATACAACCTACAGTACCGTCAAGATCTACATAGTTCAATCCTACTTCTTTAGCTTCAACTTCAATTGCATTTTCTTCAAGAATATCACGCATTTCTGCATAAGCTTTTTGTCTGTATAATGCGTTGTCGTCAATATTTACTTTAGCATCAACTGCTAAAATTTTATTATCAGATGTTTTTAAAACCGGATTGATTTCAAACATAGAAGCGTCTGAACCAATGTAAGCTTTGTATAATGAATCGATGAATTTCACCATTTCTTTAAAAGCATTTCCTGAAAGTCCTAAGTTAAAAGCAATTCTTCTTGCTTGGAAACCTTGTAATCCTACATTAGGATCAATTTCTTCAGTAAAAATTAAATGTGGTGTGTGCTCAGCCACTTCTTCAATATCCATTCCACCTTCAGTAGAATACATAATCATGTTGCGACCAGTTCCTCTGTTTAATAAAACAGAAACATAAAACTCAGAAGTTTCAGATTCTCCAGGATAGTAAACATCCTCAGCAATTAAAACTTTGTGCACTTTTTTCCCTTCAGCAGAAGTCTGAGGAGTTACTAATTGCATTCCAATAATTTGCCCAGCAATCTCTTCTACTTGTTGTAAATTTTTAGCCAGTTTAACCCCGCCACCTTTACCACGTCCACCAGCGTGAACTTGTGCTTTTACAACGTACCAACTTGTTCCAGTTTCGGTAGTTAATTGTTTTGCAGCAGCAACAGCTTCAACCGCATTATTAGCAACGATTCCGCGTTGAACGCGTACTCCGTAGCTTGCTAAAATCTCTTTTCCTTGATATTCGTGTATGTTCATAATATAGAATTTGTCTGGATTCTGAATTTATTTCAAAATATGAGTCCGACAAAAGTAGCAAAAATGAACTAAAATCTGCAATGTTTTTAAGGATTTAAAATATCTTATAAATAAAGTTAAAAAAAGATGCTTTTGCGTTCATTTTTTCAGCGAAAAAAAGATTTTGCAGCAAAAAATAGAACGATCTGACGTTTTTATCTTGAATATAACAATAATGAATTTAAAAAAATAAGAAATAATTGTCAAAATAACACCTCAAAAACGAAGTTACATTAACAATTTGTTAATACACAGCACAAATAATGCAATTATTATTATTTATTATACTTTTTTCTATTATTCCTGTAAAAGTAGCTTATAATAGTCTCAATCGATGGATTATATTTAATGAAATATCTATTTTTGTAAAAAAAATTATCAAGCATGAAAGTTAAAGAACAAGGCCTTTATTTGCCAGAATTCGAGCATGAAAACTGTGGAGCTGGTTTTATCTGCAACCTTAAAGGTGAGAAGACAAATCAAATTATACACGACGCATTAGAAATTCTAGTAAAATTAGAACACCGTGGTGGTGTAAGTGCTGACGGAAAAACGGGAGATGGAGCTGGACTTTTGATTGACATTCCTCACGAATATTTCAACAGAGTTTGTGATTTCAAATTACCTGCTGCTCGTGAGTATGCTGTTGGAATGGTATTTTTACCAAAAATCAAAAACCAATACGTTTTTTGTAAAGATATCTTTGAAAAAGAAATTAAAGCACAAGGACTTACTGTTTTAGGATGGAGAGAAGTTCCTGTTGATTCAACTCAATTAGGTGAAATTGCTTCTGCTTCTGAACCTACTATTGAGCAAATCTTTGTTGGTAAAAGTGAAGCTATTGATGAAGCTACTTTTAAAGCTAAATTATACGCTGCTCGTAAAATTACAGAACACGCTATTGCAAATTCTAAAATATCGCAAAGTTCATACTTTTATTTACCAAGTTTATCAACTACTACCTTAATATATAAAGGTATCATTATGCCTGAGGATATTGGGCCATATTATACTGACTTGCAACAAACGGATTTAGTTACTCGTTTAGCGCTTGTACACCAACGTTTCTCTACGAATACAATGCCAACCTGGGAATTAGCGCAACCATTTAGATACATGTGTCAAAATGGTGAGATTAATACTTTAAGAGGTAACGTAAGTAGAATGCGTGTACGTGAAGAAATCATGAAAAGTGATGTCTTCGGACCACAGATAGAACGTTTATTCCCTATTATTTTACCTGGAAAATCAGATTCAGCTTCTATGGATATGGTAGTTGAATTACTAACACATACTGGAAGATCATTACCTGAAGTAATGATGATGATGATTCCTGAAGCATGGGAAAAACACAAAACCATGTCTGACGAAAGAAAAGCATTCTACGAATACAATGCTTGTATCATGGAACCATGGGACGGACCTGCTTCTGTACCTTTCTCTGACGGAGATTATGTAGGAGCATTATTAGACCGTAACGGTTTAAGACCTTCTCGTTATACTGTGACTAAAAGTGGTAAATTGATTATGGCATCAGAAATTGGTGTTGTAACTGTTGATCCAGAAGATGTAGAAAGCCACGGTAGATTAGAGCCAGGAAAAATGTTCTTAGTTGACATGAACAAAGGACGTATCATCAATGATGAGGAAATCAAAAGTAAAATTGTTTCTGAAAGACCATACCAAGAATGGTTGAAACAATACCGTTTGAACCTGAAAGACGTTCCTACTACAACTAAAGTTTGCCCAATTGAAACTATCGATTTAAAAACAAGAGAGCGTTTATTCAACTATACATTAGAGGATATTCAGGATATGATTACGCCAATGGCTCAAGCTGGAAAAGAAGCTTTGGGTTCTATGGGTATCGATACTCCGCTTGCTGTTTTATCTGACAGACCACAATTGATTCCTAACTATTTCAAACAATTATTTGCTCAGGTAACTAATCCACCTTTGGATGGTATCCGTGAAGAAATTGTAACTGACATTAGTTTAGCTTTAGGTCAAGACAGAAACATCTTTGATATTTCTAGCAAACAATGTAGAAAATTAAGAATTCAAAATCCTGTTATTTCTAACGATGACTTAGAAAAAATCAGAAATATTGATATCGATAATTTCAAAGCAGAAACTATTGAAATTTTATATACAAAAGATAAAGGTTTAAATGGTTTAGAAAATGCTTTAGAAGACATTATCACTCAAATCAGCAAAGCAGTTGATAGAGGAACTAACATCATTATCTTATCTGATAGAGGTGTAAATAAAGAGTTTGCTCCTATTCCTGCATTATTAGCTTGTTCTTATGTTCACCACCAAATGAACCGTTTACGTAAGCGTTCTTACTTTGATATTATTATCGAATCTGCTGAACCACGTGAACCGCACCATTTTGCAACATTATTTGGTTACGGTGCAAGTGCTATTAACCCTTATATGGTTAACGAAATCATTCGTGTACAAGTACAAGAAGGATTCATCACTGGAATTAGCGAACAAAAAGCAGTTGACAACTTTAACAAAGCAATTGGTTCAGGAATTTTAAAAATCATGAACAAAATTGGAATCTCTACTTTACATTCATACAGAGGTTCTCAAATTTTCGAAATTGTTGGTTTCAGCTCTAAATTTGTTCAAAAATACTTCCCTTACACTGCTTCAAGAATTGAAGGTATTGGATTGTATGAAATTGAAAAAGAAATTAGCGAAAGATACCAATATGCTTACCCAGATGTATTAATTCCTAACAGATTAGGTTTAAATATTGGTGGAGAATACAGATGGAGACGTAACGGGGAAAGACACATGTTCAACCCTACTACTATTGCTAAGTTGCAACAAGCAGTACGTTTAAGCGATCAGGACAGTTATGATGTTTATGCTAAAACGGTAAACGATCAGGCTAAAAATTTAATGACCATCCGTGGTTTATTCGAATTTGATAACTTAGATCCAATTCCATTAGACGAAGTAGAACCATGGACTGATATTGTAAAACGTTTCAAAACGGGTGCAATGTCTTACGGATCTATTTCTAGAGAAGCGCACGAGAACTTGGCTATCGCAATGAACCGTATTGGAGGAAAATCCAATTCAGGTGAAGGTGGAGAAGACAGAACTCGTTTCCAACCAGATGTAAACGGTGACAGTCGTAACTCGGCTATCAAACAAGTAGCTTCTGGACGTTTTGGAGTAACTTCTCACTATTTATCTAGTGCAAAAGAGATTCAAATTAAAATGGCTCAAGGTGCAAAACCAGGAGAAGGTGGACAATTACCAGGTGAAAAAGTATTGCCTTGGATTGCATCGGCTCGTAACTCAACTCCTTTCGTAGGATTGATTTCGCCACCACCACACCACGATATTTACTCAATTGAGGATTTAGCTCAATTAATCTTCGACTTAAAAAACGCTAACAGAGAAGCACGTATTAACGTGAAATTAGTTTCTGAAGTTGGGGTTGGAACAATTGCTGCGGGTGTTGCTAAAGCAAAAGCTGACGTTGTATTAATTGCTGGTTATGATGGTGGTACTGGAGCTTCTCCATTAACGTCATTAAAACACGCTGGTCTTCCTTGGGAACTTGGATTGGCTGAAGCACAACAAACTTTAGTATTAAACAACCTAAGAAGCCGTATTGTTGTAGAATGTGACGGACAGTTAAAAACAGGTCGTGACGTAGCTATAGCTGCTTTATTAGGTGCTGAAGAATTTGGTTTTGCTACTGCTCCTCTTGTTGCTTCTGGATGTATCATGATGCGTAAATGCCACTTGAATACTTGCCCGGTAGGTATTGCTACTCAAGATAAAGAATTGCGTAAAAACTTCAAAGGAACTCCTGAGCACGTAATTAACTTCTTCTACTATGTTGCAGAAGAGTTAAGAGGTATCATGGCGTCACTTGGTTTCAGAACTTTAGAAGAAATGATTGGCCAAACGCATAAAATCAATTCGAATAAAGCAATTACGCATTACAAAGCGAGAGGTTTAGATTTATCATCTATCTTACACAGACCAGATGCTTATAAATACAAAACCGTTCGTAACACAGAGAAACAAGATCACGGATTAGACAACGTAATGGATTTCCAAATCTTGAAAGATTCTCACCGTGCTTTGTACAGAAAAGAAAAAATGACTTTGGAATATCCTATTAAAAATACCGACCGTTCAGTGGGAGCTATTGTTAGTAACGAGATTTCTAAAATATATGGTCACTTAGGCCTACCAGAAGATACTTTAAACATTAATTTCACAGGTTCTGCAGGTCAGAGTTTAGGAGCATTTAGTGCACACGGATTAACTTTTACTGTTGAAGGAAACACAAATGATTATTTAGGAAAAGGTTTATCCGGAGCTAAATTAATCATCAAAAAACCAGCAAAAGCTACTTTTGTTGCCTCAGAGAATATTATCGTAGGTAACGTTTGTTTATTTGGAGCTATTGAAGGGGAAGCTTTCATCAACGGTATTGCAGGAGAGCGTTTTGCAGTTCGTAACTCTGGAGCTACAGCTGTAGTTGAAGGTGTGGGAGATCACGGTTGCGAATACATGACTGGTGGTAAAGTAGTTGTTCTAGGTAAAACTGGAAGAAACTTTGCAGCAGGTATGAGTGGTGGTATCGCCTATATCTATGATCCTGAAAACAAATTCAAAAATGGTTTATGTAATACTGAAACTATCGAGTTTGAAACAGTTGAAGGAAACGAAGCCGACGAATTAAGACATTTAATAGAAAGACACGTAGACTACACTAGTAGTACAAAAGGTATCGAATTATTAAATGATTGGAATACAAGCTTAGAAAATTTTGTAAAAGTAATGCCTACAGAATACAAAAAAGCATTAAAGCGTTTGGAAACTGAGGTACAAATGGTAGAAGAATTAACAGCATAATACAATGGGAAAAGTAACAGGTTTTAAAGAATTCGAAAGAAAAGATGAATCATACACAGCAGTACAAGAGCGTGTAGGACATTATAAAGAATTTACAGTTCCTTTGAGTGAAGCTGAAATTACAAAACAAGGATCACGTTGTATGGATTGTGGAATTCCATTTTGCCACAGTGGATGTCCATTAGGGAATTTAATCCCTGATTTCAACCACATGGTACACCAAGGTGAATGGCAAAAAGCCTCTTGGATCCTACATTCAACAAATAACTTCCCTGAATTTACAGGACGTTTATGTCCTGCACCATGTGAGAAAGCATGTGTATTGGGAATCATTGAAGAGCCAATATCTATTGAGAATATAGAAAAAAATATTGTGGAGCGTGCCTTTGCAGAAGGATGGATTAAACCTCAACCTCCAAAAACAAGAACAGGAAAAACTGTTGCTGTTGTAGGTTCTGGACCTGCTGGTTTAGCAGCTGCACAACAATTGAACAGAGCGGGACACTTAGTTACTGTTTTCGAAAGAGATGACGCTGTTGGAGGATTGTTACGTTACGGAATTCCTAATTTCAAAATGGAAAAAGGAGTTATCGACCGTCGTGTGGCTATCTTAGAAGCAGAAGGAATTACTTTCAAAGTAAACACTAATGTTGGTGTTAACTACGATATTAATGACTTAAAAGCTTTTGATTCTATCGTACTTTGTGGCGGTGCTACAGAAAGAAGAGGTTTACCTACTCCAGGTGCTGATGCTGATGGTGTAGTTCAGGCAATGGATTTCTTAACGCAACAAACTAAAGTAGTTTTTGGTCAAAAAATAGAAAACCAGGTTTTAGCAACTGGAAAAGATGTAATCGTAATTGGTGGTGGAGATACAGGATCTGACTGTGTAGGAACATCAAACCGTCAAGGTGCAAAATCAGTGACTAACTTTGAGATTATGCCAAAACCTCCAGTAGGAAGAAGCGAATCTACTCCTTGGCCTTATTGGCCACTACAATTGAAAACTTCTTCTTCTCACAAAGAAGGGGTTGAAAGAAACTGGTTAATTAATACTAAAGAGTTCATCAAAGACGCTAATGGTAAATTAATCGCTCTTAAAACAGTAAACGTAGAATGGAAAATGGTTCCTGGACAACGTCCTGAATTAATCGAAATTGCTGGTTCTGAGAAAACTTGGCCATGTGACTTAGCTTTATTAGCTTTAGGTTTTACAGGTCCTGAAAAAACATTAAGCAGTCAATTAGGTTTAGAATTGGATTTTAGAAGCAACTACAAAGCGGAATATGGTAAATACCAAACTAATATTCCAAATATCTTTACAGCTGGTGATATGCGTCGTGGACAATCTTTGATTGTTTGGGCTATTTCCGAAGGTAGAGAAGCTGCTAGACAAGTAGATTTATACTTAATGGGATCAACTAATTTACCTACCAAAGAAGGTGGTGATTTACCTCCATTGTAGTAATCAATAAATACTAAAAAAGGCTATCCGAAAACAATTTCAGATAGCCTTTTTTGTTTTCTAAAACTGACTTAATCTACAATAAACCTTCAAAATTATCTTAATACAAGATAGAATATTCAACCGAAAAAGATTACTTTTAGTCACTCATTAAAGATTATAAATCCTCAATTAAGCAACAAATTATTTAAAATGTCAGAAGACCAAAAGAAACAACTCGAACAACAGCTCTGGAATATTGCCAATGCCTTGAGAGGAAAAATGAATGCAGATGAGTTTCGTGATTATATTTTAGGATTCATTTTTTATAAATATTTGGCTGAAAAAATGGAAATTTATGCCAATAATATTTTAGAGCAAGACAAAATATATTTTAGAGACATACAAGAAAACACTGAAAACGGAAAGCAATATATTGAAGCTATAAAAGAAGCCTCTCTTGAAAAATTGGGTTATTTCTTGAAACCTTCAGAATTATTCAGTGAAATTGCTAAACGTGGGAATAGCGACAGCAATGCCTTTATCCTTGAAGATTTACAAAAAATCCTGACCAACATCCAATTGAGTACAATGGGTACACAAAGCGAAGAAGATTTTGATAATCTCTTTGAAGACATGGATCTTAATAGTACAAAATTAGGAAAAACAGCAGAAGCAAGAAATGCTATTATTGCAAAAGTATTAATGCATCTGGATGAAATTGACTTCAAATTACAGCATACTGAATTAGATGTTTTAGGCGATGCTTACGAATATTTGATTGGACAATTTGCCAGCGGAGCAGGAAAAAAAGCAGGCGAATTTTATACTCCTCAAGAAGTTAGTAAAATATTAGCCAAAATTGTAACCTCTGGAAAAAACAGGTTAAAATCAGTCTATGATCCTACATGTGGCTCCGGTTCTTTGTTGCTTCGTGTAGCAAAAGAAGTAGAAGACGTAAGTAATTTTTACGGACAAGAAATGAACCGTACTACTTATAATCTTGCCCGAATGAATATGATCTTGCACGGTGTCCATTTTCTAAAATTCGACATCAAGCAAGAAGACACCTTAGAACATCCGCAACACAAAGGTTTAGAATTTGAAGCCATCGTGGCAAATCCTCCATTTTCCGCACAATGGAGTGCTAATCCCCTATTTACATCCGATGATCGTTTTAGTCAATATGGAAAATTAGCTCCAGGTAGCAAAGCCGATTTTGCTTTTGTACAACACATGATTTATCATTTGGCAGAAAACGGTATTATGGCAATCGTTTTACCTCACGGCGTTTTGTTTCGTGGAGGAGCTGAATTGCACATTCGAAAATACTTGATTGAACAAAAAAACTATTTAGATGCTGTGATTGGCTTACCAGCTAATATCTTTTACGGTACAGGAATTCCTACTTGTATTTTGATATTCAAAAAATGTAGAGAAACACCAGAAGACATTTTATTTATTGATGCAAGCAAAGGTTTCGAAAAGGTTAAAAACCAGAATATGCTACGCGATGAGCATATTGATAAAATTGTAGCAACCTATCGCGATAGAACTGTCATTGAAAAATACAGCCATAAAGCCACATTAGAAGAAATTGCTAATAACGATTATAACTTAAATATTCCTCGCTATGTCGATACTTTTGAAGAACAGGAAGAGATTGACATTCAAGCGGTAATGAGTAGCATAAAAGAATTGGAAGCTAAACGAGCTGATTTGGATGTTCAGATTGAGATGTATTTCAAGGAATTAGGATTGGTATTTTAATAGTTAGAAGTTTATGGAAGATCGAAACATCATTATATACAATACCCAAGATGGCAAATTTACTGTTTCACTTTATGCAAAAGACGGCTCTGTTTGGATGAATCAAAAACAACTTGCTTAACTTTTTGACACTAGGTATCAAATTTCAGCATATACAATGTAACACACTAAAAAAAGCTAATTAAAGTCGAATTCAGTTATTAAGAATTACTTAATAACTGTTTCTAAAAGCATAAAATAATGAAGCCAACTATAAATATATATTGTGATGAAAGTTGTCATCTCCTAAATGACAAAGAATCAGTAATGGTTTTAGGAGCTGTTTATTGTCCCATTGAAAAAAAACAAGAGATTTTTGAAAGACTATATAGCTTTAAAATCAAGCACAATCTTATCCCTAAGAACAAGAAAAACGAAAAAGACAATCGTACCTATTATGAATTGAAATGGAACAAAGTTTCTAAATCGAAAATCGAGTACTATAAAGATGTTATCAACTATTTTTTTGATGATGACGATTTGCAATTTCGGGTATTAGTAGTTGCCAATAAGTCTTCTGTTGATTATAAAAAATTCAACCACACGCACGATACTTTTTATTATAAAATGTATTTTGGAATGCTGAAAGCCATCTTAAATCCAGACAATTCCCATCACATTTATATAGACATTAAAGACACTAGAAGTAAGGAAAAAGTACACAAACTCGAACAGGTTTTAAGGAATGACAAATATGATTATTCCAAAGAAATTATAAAAAAAGTACAACAAGTAAGGTCTCACGAAGTAGAAATTCTACAACTCGCAGATTTGTTGGTTGGCGTAACTGCTTATGTTAATAGAGGATTATTAGAAAGCAAAGCCAAAAATGAGTTGGTTAATCTAGTCAAACAGCGTTCAAAATATTCATTGACTAAATCTACTTTACTTAAAGAACGTAAGTTTAATGTTTTTATTTGGGAACCTCAAATGCCGAATTTTTTATGAGTTCAAAAGATACTTTAGTTTTTCCTGAATTACTATCCATAAATGAATATGGCGGAAATTTCCAGTCTTATTTTGAAGCTATATACAGTGTTTTTGAGAATGATTTTATAAAAGCACAGCCTATTTATGAAGGCAATAAAGTATCTGTGAGGAAATATCCAGAAGTAGAAGGAATGCACCGCACTTTTTATCATATTACCCACGAGGGAGAAGATGAAAACAACAGACAACCCGATTTTAGAAGATTGGAACGCATACGTTTCCCTCGATTTGTTATAGAAAATTATGCACACAAGGAAATTTTAATCTGGAAAAACAAAAGACAAAAAGACGAAAGAATTCTTTTGTTCAACAAGAATGAAAATTACATAGTAATACTAACAGAAAGAAAAGAATATTATCTATTTATAACGGCTTATTACATAGAAACCGAACATCGCAAAAGAAAGTTGCTGAAAGAATATGAAGACTATAAAAACCAAAACCGCTTAGTGTAACTAAACGGCTTCTAATACTCCTTTAACACTTACAACTTAAAAATATGGTTACTGAGCTGATGCAAAGGTAAGTATTAAAAATGAAAAAGCAAATAGGTTGAATCCTTAATGTAAAAAAACAAGATGATTTTATGACCGAGATAAAAAAAGAAAACAAAAGTATGAGCAATGTTCCTAATTTGAGATTTCCTGAGTTTAAGGGAGAATGGGAAGTGAAGAAATTGGGAGAAGTGGCAACTAATAAATCAGTCAAATACAATCCAATAAATGCAACAAGTTCTATTAGGTGTATAGAATTAGAGCATTTGGCAAGTCAAACAGGAGAATTACTTGGTTATATTGACGGAAGTAAATCAGGCAGTATAAAAAATGTATTTAATGAAGGAGATGTATTGTTTGGTAAATTGAGACCTTATTTGAAAAAACATCTCCAAGCACCTTTTGATGGTGTGTGCTCATCTGAAATATGGGTATTAAAAGGAACAAATATTTCAAATGATTTTTTGTATAGAATAATTCAAACTAATTCATTTATCGATTTAGCAAATCAATCGAGTGGTTCAAAGATGCCAAGAGCAGATTGGAATGTTGTTGAGAATGGACTTTTCTCCATTCCATCATTATTGGAACAACAAAAAATAGCCTCTTTCTTGTCTTTAATTGACGAAAGAATTTCAACTCAAAGCAAAATAATTCTACGATTAGAATCCCTAATTCAAAATCTCAGAGATAAGATATTTAAGCAAAATTTGAGATTTAAAACAAATAAAGAACTAGATTTTCCTAATTGGGAGAATAAGAGTCTAGGAGAAATTTGTGAAAAGAAATCTTCTAGTATATCAGCAAACAAAATAGAAGACAATTTCGGAGAATATATTATCTATGGTGCTTCAGGAGTTTTAAAGAAAGTTGATTTCTATGAAGAAAAAAGCGATTACATAAGTATTGTAAAAGATGGATCTGGTGTTGGTAGACTTTTTTACTGCAAAGGAAAATCTTCTGTTTTAGGAACTATGGATATTATTAAACCCCTAGCTAATACCAATACGTATTTTTTATTTTATCTGTTAAGCAATATTGATTTTACAAAATTTGTAACAGGTAGTACAATTCCACATATATACTTCAAGGATTATAAAAATGAAAATTTTGGAATACCTTCAATTGAGGAACAAACCAAAATTGCTGTTTTTTTATCTCAAATTGATGATAAAATTGAAATAGAAAAACAACTACTAATTCAATATGAAAATCAAAAAAACTACTTGTTGCAGAACCTTTTTATATAAATAGATTTGATAATAAATATTTTTTTTGAGTTTCTAATTGTTCCAATATTTTTCTTTCAATTTTAATTTTATCGTCAATCGATGAAAGGAATCTAGCGATTTTGGTTTGTTCTTCGATAAAAGGAAAAGATAAGTTGATTTCAGAAAAGTATGCGTAGCTAATCATTTTTCCATCTCTAATTCCTTCAAGCTTTTTATTGAGTAATTTAATATATGAATCAGTTTTTAAATAATATTTATAGAATCGATTATCTATTTCAATTTTATTTCTCAGTATAATATAAGCTGGACTACAAATACCTTTATAATTTGAATATTCAATACCTCCTTGAAAACTTCTAAGACTGATTATGAAGTCATCTATTTCAACTACTTTGTAGCTTTTAATACTTTTATTTGTAACTGAAATTTGATAATCGATTAAATCTCTTGGAATAGCTCCATGTTCTTGAGTAATTGCTAAAATTGGTAAATCTGAATTATGTTTTTTGTTTGTAATACTGTCAAACACTTCACTTCCTAATTTGTTTTTCCAATCAGGAAAATCATTTCCAATATCATCTTTAAACCTTAATTTTCGTGTAAATAATTTTTCGCTTGTTGCGTTAATTAAGGTTTTCAGATTCTCAATTATTTTGCTTTGAGTTTGAATTCTGTCATCTACTAAAGAAAGAAGTGAAGTAATCTTTTGTTGTTCAGAAAATGAAGGAAAAGAAAGTTTTACGTTAGAAATTCTACCAACATTAATACTCAAAACTTTTGATCCTTGTGATTCTTTTTGTATTTGTAATCTAACAGTATTCGATTTAAATAAATATCCATTAAATCCTATTTGAAAATAATTTGCTCTTGGTCTAGCTAAGAGTGTATGTAAACCAGAAAGTAATTTTTCATTATTTAAGTTTAAAATTTCAATACTTTTTCCAACATCATTTAAATCTTCTGAAGCATCTGCAAAAACAATATCTCCTTCCTTACAATAAGAATCTTCGGAAATTCTATTTATTGAAATTTCTTCATTAATGTATGGTACTGTTTCCTTTGTAATATCAAACAAAGTTTGAAACTTGGTATGAATATCTCCATAATGGATATTTTTTACAGTTCCATTTTCATAATTTAAATTATCTCTCGAAAAGGAATTGGTTACTTTAAACTCCGCAACTTCTCCCAATTTCTTCACTTCCCATTCTCCCTTAAACTCAGGAAATCTCAAATTAGGAACCTTAAGAACTTAAAGATTTCAAATCCTATATTCCTATCTTTTGAGATTAAAAATCTTAAAATCAAATTATGAACAAACAAAAGAAAATTTCAGAAGTTATTGCCCTATGGAAAACAGACAAAAAGCAGTATGTCAAAAAATCGAGCTTTTCGGCTTATATGCTTTTAATTGAGAATCATTTATTGCCTGTTTTTGGGAATCAATACACTGTTGAAGAAGCAGAAGTACAGCAATTTGTATTTCAAAAAATAGAGCAGAGATTAAGCCACAAAACCATCAAAGATATTTTGATTGTATTGAAAATGGTACTCAAATTTGGAGCTAAAAATAAGTGGTTGGAATATCAAGCTTTCGACATTCAATTCCCAACAGAACGAGAAAAACACGATGTAGAAGTATTGAGCCGAACCAATCAAAAAAAGGTAATGAACTACATTCAGGAGCATTTTACTTTTAGGAATTTAGGAATTTTCATTTGCCTGAGTGCCGGAATACGCATTGGCGAAGTTTGTGCTCTCACGTGGGAAGACATCGATACCGACAGAGGAATCATCAGCGTAAAAAGAACCATACAACGCATTTATGTTATTGAAGACAACATTCGCAAAACAGAAGTTATTTTGGATACACCTAAAACTAAAAATTCCATTCGGGAGATTCCAATGAGTAAGGATTTATTAAGAATGCTAAAACCCATCAAAAAAATTGTAAACAATTCCTTTTTTGTATTAACCAATGACGAAAAACCCACCGAACCAAGAACCTACAGAAGTTATTACAAAAACCTAATGCGAGAACTAAATATGCCAGAACTCAAATTTCATGGTCTTCGCCATAGTTTTGCCACCAGATGTATTGAAAGCAAATGCGATTACAAAACTGTCAGCGTTTTACTTGGACATTCTAACATTAGTACCACTCTAAACTTGTATGTGCATCCAAATATGGAACAAAAGAAAAAAGCGATTGACCAAATGTTTAGAGCATTGAAGTAAATTATAAGTTGTGAATTATAAGTGATTTGTTAGTTTCGTTTTTGTAAGTTTGTAACGATTAAAGTATTCAAGCAACCATTGACATAACTCATAATTCACAACTATTTTGTCCAAACAATCCGAACAGGTTTTAGAAGAGCAACTTATTACCCAATTACAAAAATTAGGCTATCAATATGTGACCATTGCCGATGAAAAATCGTTATTGGCCAACCTGAAAACGCAATTGGAAAAACACAACCGCATTCAATTCAGCGATTCCGAATTTGAAAAAGTACTCAACATTCTCAACAAAGGTTCGGTGTTTGAAAAAGCCAAAATCTTGCGTCAGAAACAGCATATTATAAGAGATAATGGCGATAATCTTTATTTTGAGTTTATTCAAAGTGAACATTGGTGTCAAAATCAATTTCAGGTTACCAACCAAATTACACAACAAGGAAAATACGAAAATCGTTATGATGTAACCTTGCTTATCAACGGCTTACCATTAGTACAAATAGAACTAAAGCGTACTAATCTGGCTATGAGAGAAGCTTTTAATCAGATCAATCGCTATCAAAAACACAGTTATGGTGCGGGACAAGGGTTATTTCATTTTGTGCAGTTATTCATTATCAGCAACGGGGTAAATACCAAATATTTTAGCAATTTTGGCTCACATAAGCAGGAATACCTGCAAACTTTTCATTGGACAGACGAAAACAACAAACCGCTCAATAATATCTTAACCGAATTTGCCGATACTTTTCTGGAACCTTGCCACATCAGCAAGATGATTTGCAAGTATATTGTACTGAATGAAACCGATAAAATATTGATGGTATTACGTCCGTACCAATATTTTGCGGTCGAAAACATCATTAAAAAAGTATCTGAAAACACCATTTTAAACGGTTATGACATTGGAAAGAACGGTTATATCTGGCATACAACAGGTTCTGGCAAAACATTAACCAGCTTTAAAGCCAGCCAGATTTTATCGACTATTCCAGCGATTGAAAAAGTAGTATTTGTGGTGGATAGAAAAGATTTGGACTATCAAACCAATAAAGAATATGATAAATTCAGTAAAGGTTGTGTCAGTTCAGCAACAAATACAGATGACCTGATTCGTAAATTTAATGAACCAAATAATAAAGTTATTGTAACCACGATTCAAAAATTAAACAATGCCATTTCGGGTAGAAATCTTTACAAAATGAAGAATATTCTGCACCAACGAATGGTTTTTATTTTTGATGAATGCCATCGTTCACAGTTTGGAGACACACACCAAAACATAGTCAGTCATTTTACCAATATCCAACTTTTTGGATTTACGGGTACGCCAATTTTAGCAGAAAATGCCAATGGAGAAAAAACTACCACCAGTTTATTTGGAAAATGTTTACACAAATATGTCATTACCGATGCTATACGGGATGAAAATGTATTACGTTTCTCAGTAGAGTATATCAAAACTTTCAAACAAAAAGAGCATATTATAGATTTAAAAATTGAACAAATCAATGAAACCGAAGTATTTGAAGCACCCCAACGCAAAAATGCAATTGTTGATTATATCGTGCAGCATCACGACCAAAAGACACAAAGCGGAAAATTTTGTGCAATGATGTGTGTACAAGACATTGATGCAGTGATTGAATACTACGAAATTTTTAAACGAAAGAAACTTAATGGAGAACATAATCTAAAAATAGCTACAATTTTTAGTTATGCACAAAATGAAGATCCAATGGAAGAACGAGTTGTTCAGCAGTTGAATATGGCTGCAGAACCTCAAACAGAATATGGAAATAATTATATCCCCCATCGTAGAGAATTATTAGAAACGTATGTCCATGATTTCAACGAAATGTTTGGGATGTCAGAAAACATTAAAGATAACGAAGGGTTTTACAATTATTACAATGCTGTTGCCAGAAAATCAAAACATCCAAAACACGAAACTGATATCCTTTTGGTTGCCAATATGTTTCTAACTGGTTATGATAGTAAAAACCTAAATACATTATATGTAGATAAAAATCTGCAATACCACGGTTTGATACAAGCTTTTAGTCGTACCAATCGAATTTTAGACAAAAACAAAACACAAGGAAATATTGTCTGTTTTCGTAATTTAAAAGATAGAACCGATGAAGCAATAACTCTATTCAGTAACAAAGAAGCAATAGATGAAATTATTTTAGAACCTTATGAGCACTATGTAGCAAAATTTAATGAAACGGCAGAAAAAATGCTAAAACTAGTGCCAGAAGTTCGTTCTGTGGATGACTTATACACCGAGGATGATAAAATGCAATTTATCATTGCCTTTAGAAATCTAATGCGTTTCTATAAAAAAATGAGTCATTATACAGAGTTTACTTGGGATGATTTGGGTATTGACGAACAACTTTTTGATAGTTATAGTGGTAAATATCAAGATTTAAAAGAGACTATAAAACATCTAGGTAATGGTAAAACATCCATACTTAATGATATTGATTTTGAATTGGAATTAATTCAAAGCGATACAATCAATGTAACTTACATTATTCAATTATTGATTAAATTAAAATCTAAAAACAATTCAAAAGACAAAGAAAATATCGAAAAGGAAGTCGCTAATCTATTAAATAGCCAAGTTTCATTAAGAAGTAAACGAGAACTAATTGATAAATTTATTCAGGAAAACTTACCCGTAATTGAAGATACTGACACTATTCCAGACGAGTTTGAAAAATTTTGGAATGAAGAGCAAATAAAAGCTTTTAAAGCTTTAGTAGACGAAGAAAAACTTTCGGAAGAAAAAACGGAAAAATTATTGGAAAACTATCTTTTTGCTGAAAGAGAACCATTACGTGATGAAATTTTAGAATTAATTGAAGGCGAAAAACCATCTATTTTACAGCGTAAAAAAACAGGAGACCGGATTTTGAGTAAGATTATAAGTTTTGTAGATACTTTTGTCAATGGAGTAACTGGAAAATAAACAAATTACTATCAATAAGCATTATTATTTCGACTATATTTTGTTCTAAAATTAATAATTACAACGTTGTATGTTTATTTTAAAACAATTTGTTACAATTTGTTAGTTTTATATTTATCTATTGTGGTATCGATAAAGAATAATAAATTTGTGTAAAAATAATAGCAATGCAATCAAAAGACTTACTTCAATTAGCAGATCAATTTGGCAGTCCACTATATGTATACGATGCCGAGAAAATAAAATCACAATATGAGAGATTAACGAAAGCTTTTTCTAAAGTAGAAAAACTACGTATCAATTATGCTATGAAGGCGCTGTCTAACGTTGCCATTCTTCAATTGTTGAGAGATTTGGGATCTTGTTTGGATGCGGTTTCTATTCAAGAAGTACAACTAGGACTTCACGCTGGATATTCTCCTGATCAAATATTTTTTACTCCAAACGGTGTTTCTCTTGAAGAAATTGAAGAAGTACATTCTTTAGGAGTTCAAATTAATATCGATAATCTTTCTATTCTAGAGCAATTTGGTACAAAACATCCAACTGTTCCTGTTTGTATTCGTATCAATCCTCACGTTATGGCGGGTGGAAACGAAAACATTTCAGTAGGACATATTGATAGTAAATTTGGTATCTCCGTTCACCAATTACCACATTTAGTGCGTATTGTTGAAAATACAAAAATGAACATCGTGGGTATTCACATGCACACTGGTTCTGATATTTTAGATATCGAAGTGTTCTTGTATGCTGCCGAAATCTTATTTGATGCAGCTAGAAATTTCAAAAATCTGGAATTCTTGGATTTTGGTAGCGGATTTAAAGTTCCTTACAAAAAAGACGATATCGAAACCGATATTGAAGAATTAGGTAAAAAATTATCAAAAAGATTCAATGCTTTCTGTGAAGAATATGGTAAAGAATTGACTTTAATTTTCGAACCAGGAAAGTTTTTAGTGAGTGAAGCAGGTTTCTTTTTAGCAAAAGTAAATGTAGTAAAACAAACTACTTCTACTGTTTTTGCAGGAATTGATTCTGGATTCAACCATTTAATTCGTCCTATGTTCTATGGTTCACAACACTATATTGAAAACATTTCGAATCCAAAAGGAAAAGAGCGTTTTTACTCCGTAGTTGGATATATTTGCGAAACAGATACTTTTGCAAGCAACCGTAGAATTCAGGAAATTGCCGAAGGTGATATCCTTTGTTTCAGAAACGCTGGAGCCTATTGCTATTCTATGTCTTCAAACTATAACTCGAGATACAAACCAGCTGAAGTATTGTGGATTAATGGCGAAGGACATCTTATTAGAGCTCATGAAACTTTCGAAGATTTATTAAAAAATCAAATTCCACTACCAGCTTCGGTAGCAAAACAATAAATACAAATCATAAAAAAAGGGACTTTTAATTAAGTTCCTTTTTTTATATTTTCTACTTTCCAAAATCTCTGTCAGTAAATTGCAATTATCAATTAGAGTACTTATTTTTTCAAAGATTTCTATAATAAAAATTTCATGTAAAAAAATGCCATAATCTTATTTTCAATTTTTCTATTCCTATCCAAATCAAACTTTAAAAAGTTATTTTTGTAACTATAAAAATCATTGCTCGAAACAAGAAAATAATGAAATACCTCTCTATCTCTTCTTCAAGAAAACATATTTCTATACTCTTTTTCAGTCTTCTGGCAACTTTAAATTTATGGGCAGCTTGTGGAAAATGGACTAGCAAAGTTACGGGTGGAACTATTGAATACAAAACAACCGAATCTAAAAATCCAATTAAAGATTTTAATGGAAATTACTTAACGGTAGTATATTTAAAAAATCTTGCCATTAAAAAAATTGGTCGAAATAGCATTAAAAAAGACGTGAATTGGTTGCTTGCTGAAGGTTATCGGGTTATCGAACTGAATTATTCGAAAAACCGCAATGCCAAGGCTCTTAAAATAAATGAAGACATCATAGCAATTAATGACTCCATTGCAGCAGGAAGTTTTTGCGGTTTAAAAAACTGTTCTCAATACAAATCGTATGTTTTGTTTGAAGGCTACCGAATAGCACGAGATGTTAGCTATTTTATTGATGATCCAAAAGTTTACAATACACCAGAACAATACATTGTTGGTGATTCTTTGCACATGGATATTATTTATCCTGCAAATGCTAAGGTCAAAGTACCTACCATCTTGTCTTTTTCATACAGCAATAGCTATGCTAATTATGATAAGGATAAAGGAATGCTAACGGATGCTTTTAAAGACCAAAGACTCAATCTAGCTTATTCGTTTGCTGGTTTTAATGATTCTTTTCTCGAAGGAGCTCCAGCTAATGGCATGGCGTGGGCAATTGCTGATCATCCAAAATACTGTCCTTGGGGAAAAGGGAAACCCGTAAACGGAGCTAACGATACCTACAAATCATTTCAAACTAATCCAGATGCTGCTCAAAAAGTAAAATCGGCCATTCGAACCTTGCGTGTTTTAGGTAAGCAAATGGGGCTTTCGGACAAAATAGGGATTTTTGGTTTTTCCAGAGGATCAACTGCAGGTTCTATGGCTATTGGAGATAAAAAAGTAGAAAGTTTAGAAAACACTGGATTTCACATTGGAATTTCCGATGATGTACAAGCTGCCGCACTTGGACCAGGTGTTTTTGATTACACTCTTATTTACAACACTACAGATGATGGTGACAAAAATTTAGAATTGAGATGTCCTTGGGTTTGGGGTTCATTGGAAGAAAACAGAAAATTATGGGAATCAATGGGTTCTTCTTATTTGGTTGAAACCAAAGCAACAGCTCCTACTCTATTTTTTTACAATACTGACGACGATGCTTATTATGAAGATCAAATTATTCATTTAAAAAAGAAATTAGACCAGTTAGCTGTTCCAACAACTTCTCTTATCAATTATGGAAAAGGACACGCTATTCCCCAAACAGCAAAGGATCTCAATACACTTTATAGTTTTTTTAAAAACTATCTTAACCCTCCAAAATTGGACAAAACAAAAAAATAACTGTAATTTCAATCTACCATAGCTCCTCTTTCGGGAGCTTTTTTTTGTTCCAAAAATTACCAAATAAATAAGTATATTTAAACTATCCTGAAAACCAATTGATTCCCATCATGAAAAAAATAACCAAAGAAGATATAAGTCAGGAAATATTTGACTTGTACGATGATTACGCTCATAACAAAATTGAAAGAAGACAGTTTATCGAAAAACTTTCGGTATTTGCTGTTGGAACACTTACACTACCTTCCTTGTTGAGTTTTATCACTCCTGATTATGTAAATACGATACTCATAAAACCAGATGATCCGAGAATTGATTCCGATTATATTACTTATGATTCTCCAAAAGGAGGAGGAAAAATCAAAGCTTTACTTTCGAAACCCAGCAAAAACAATAAAAATTTACCTGGAGTAATTGTGGTACACGAAAACCGCGGTTTGAATCCATACATTGAAGATGTAGGTCGCCGTACTGCCGTGGAAGGTTTTATCAGTTTGGCTCCTGATGCTTTAACTCCGTTAGGCGGTTATCCTGGAAATGATGATGAAGGCCGAGAAATGCAGAAAAAAAGAGACCGATACGAAATGCTCGAAGATTTTATAGCAGCTTATCATTATTTAAAAAATCATCCTGATTGCAATGGACACATTGGTGTAGTTGGTTTTTGCTTCGGTGGATGGATTGCTAATTTGATGGCGGTTAAAATTCCAACATTAAACGCTGCTGTTCCTTTTTATGGTGGACAGCCCACTTCCGAAGAAGCCGCTCAAATTAAAGCTCCTTTATTGTTGCAATATGCTGGTTTAGACACCAGAGTAAATGAAGACTGGCCTGCTTTTGAAGTGATTTTAAACCAAAATAAAGTTTCAAACACCGCTTATTTTTATCCAAATGTCAATCATGGCTTTCATAATAATACCACGCCGCGATATGATGAAAAAGCAGCCACTTTAGCATGGACAAGAACAATTGATTTTTTCAAAGAACACTTAAAATAAAACGAAATTACAATTTGAAATTTTAATTTAACTTTCAAATCATTTAATAGTACCTTTGCAGTTCAAATAATTAAAATGAGATTACACAGAAACTTAGTATACACTACTATCGATTCTCTAAATGCAATATTTAACGAAGGAGAATACGCAGATAAAGTAGTTGCAAGAGCACTAAAAAAAGACAAGCGTTGGGGAAGTTCCGACAGGAAATTTGTCGCTGAAACCATATACGAAATTGTTCGTTGGAAAAGATTATATTCAGAAATTGCCGAAGTAAAAGAACCTTTTGACAGAGATAACCTGTGGAGAATGTTTTCAGTTTGGGCTGTTTTAAGAGGATACCCAATTCCAGATTGGCGCCAACTGGAAGGAACGCCTGAAAGAAAAATCAAAGGACGTTTTGATGAACTTTCAAAAAACAGAGCACTTAAAGAGTCTATTCCAGACTGGATGGACGAATTAGGTGTAAAAGAGTTAGGCGAAAAAGTTTGGGCTAAAGAAATTGCTGCTCAAAACCAACCTGCCAAAGTAATCCTTAGAACTAATACTTTAAAAACAACTAAAGAAGCTTTAAGAGCTATTTTGATGGATTTAGATATCGAAACCGAATATCTAAAAGACCAACCAGATGCTTTGGTTTTAAAAGAAAGAGCAAATGTTTTCATGACCGATGCTTTCAAACAAGGTTTTTTTGAGGTTCAGGATGCCAACTCCCAATTAGTTGCGGCTTTTCTTGATGTAAAACCCGGAATGCGTGTGGTAGATACTTGTGCTGGTGCTGGTGGAAAAACATTGCACATGGCAGCCTTAATGGAAAACAAAGGACAATTAATTGCAATGGATTTATACGAAAGTAAATTGAAGCAATTAAAATTAAGAGCCAAACGTGATGGTGCTTTCAACATTGAATACCGCATTATTGACACCACAAAAGTGATCAAAAAACTGCATGAAAAAGCAGATCGCGTATTGATTGATGCACCTTGTAGTGGTTTAGGAGTTTTAAAAAGAAATCCAGATGCCAAGTGGAAACTAAAACCGGAGTTTATTGATAATATTCGAAAAGTACAATCGGAAGTTTTAGAAAGCTATTCTAAAATTGTAAAACCAGGCGGAAAACTAGTTTATGCAACCTGTTCTATTCTTCCTTCGGAAAATCAAGAACAAGTAGAACGTTTCTTAACTACTGATATTGGAAAACAATTCACTTTTATAAAAGACCATAAAATTCTAGCTTCAGAATCTGGGTTTGACGGATTTTATATGGCATTGTTGGAAAGAAAAGCATAGTTCTCAATCTGCAGAAAGCAGAATATAGACTCCAGACATAAAAAAAGCGATTTTCAATTGAAAATCGCTTTTTTTATATATTTTACAGAATTCTGAATTCTGCCTTCTGAACACTGCAAACTGAATTAGTCGTTCATTGAAATCAAGAACTCCTCATTATTTCTAGTTTTCTTGAATCGATCATTGATAAATTCCATTGCTTCAACTGGATTCATATCAGAAAGGTATTTTCTCATAATCCACATTCTTTGTAGCGTATCTTTATCGAGAAGTAAATCATCTCTTCTGGTGCTTGATGAAGTCAAATCAATAGCCGGGAAGATACGTTTGTTGGCAATTTTTCTATCTAATTGCAACTCCATATTACCTGTTCCTTTGAATTCTTCGAAAATTACCTCATCCATTTTTGAACCTGTTTCAGTCAAAGCGGTAGCAATAATACTCAAAGAACCACCTTTTTCTACATTACGAGCCGCTCCAAAAAAACGTTTTGGTTTTTGCAGCGCATTAGCATCAACACCTCCACTCAATACTTTTCCTGAAGCAGGTTGTACGGTATTGTAAGCTCTTGCCAAACGCGTAATAGAATCTAACAGAATTACTACATCATGACCACATTCTACCAAACGTTTTGATTTTTCAAGAACAATATTAGCAATTTTAACGTGCTCTTGCGGCTCTCTGTCAAATGTTGATGCAATTACTTCACCACGCACAGAACGTTGCATATCAGTTACCTCTTCAGGACGTTCATCAATCAATAAAACAATAAGATAAACTTCGGGATGATTGGCTGCGATGGCATTTGCTATTTCTTTCAACAACATGGTTTTACCCGTTTTTGGCTGGGCTACAATCATACCACGTTGTCCTTTTCCTATTGGAGAAAACAAATCGATAATTCGAGTTGAAATCGTACTTTCTCTTTCGGCTAATTTGAATTTTTCTGACGGGAATACAGGTGTTAAATGTTCGAATGAAATTCGGTCTCTAACAACTTGTGGATCGTGTCCGTTAATTTTAAGAACACGAACTAGAGGGAAAAATTTTTCTCCTTCTTTTGGAGGTCTTACCACTCCTTTTACAGTATCTCCTGTTTTTAAACCAAATAATCTAATTTGTGACGTTGACAAATAAATATCATCTGGAGAAGCTAAATAATTATAATCTGAAGAACGCAAAAAACCATAACCATCAGGCATCATTTCAAGAACTCCTTCGCTCTCAATGATTCCATCAAATTCAAAGTCAGAGTCTCTAAAATTATTTTTCTTGTTTTTAAAATTAGGATTTTGGTTCTGATTTCCGTTTTGATTTGGATTCTGATTCTGCTTGTTTTGTTGATTCGGATTGATTTTCTTTTGCGGAGCAGCAGGAACAACAACTTCAGTAGCTGCCTCCTCTTGTTTTGCTTCTACAGCAACAGAATTTTCATCTGTAGTTTCTTTATTCTTTTTTAAAGCAATTTTCTTTTCGTAAGTGGCTTTGTTAAATTTTACCACCTTCGCTTTTTCAGTTGCAGCTTCTTGACTTGCTTCCTCTTTTTGTTGTTTTAATTCTCCATCTGCAATGGTTTCCTTAGGAAAATCAAGTTTTTCAGCCTTATTTTGTTCTAATTGTTCTTCTTTATTGTTAGAAACATTTGGCTTTTTTGGAGCCGCTTGTTTTTTTACGGGAACAATGCGTGTTCTTTTAGACTTATCATCAACATTAGCTGATATCGCCTTTTCTTCAACTACAGTAGAGGATGCAGTAGCATTTTGAAAATCCAAAATACTTGCAATTAAGGCATCTTTTTTTACACCGTTGAATTTTATTGTTTTAGCAGCCTTAGCTATTTGTTGAAGCTCAGAAAGCTTCATTTCTTTTAATGCAGAAATATCAAACATGAATGTTCTATGAATTTAATTAAATTGGGGAATCTTGAAAAGATTGGGTGTATTTTTCACTTTGAATTCACCGCAGTATGAAGTGCTTACGGTATTGTATTGCAATAATACGAATAAAATTTAATCATACAATAGTATTTTAAAAAAAGAAAATATATTTTTGTAGAACAATATGAATAGAAAATGATACAACGAATTCAAACAATATATTTATTTATTGCTTTTATAATTACAGGAGTTTTGCCTTTTATATTTCCTCTATGGACTTTGAGTGACGGCAAATCATACTTTTTTATGGAAAACCAAATTTATGCTGTTTTGTTTGGATTGAGTACTACTCTTTCAGTATTGAGCATTTTATCCTATAAGAAAAGACAAAATCAATTTGTCATTGGCAGATTGAATATCATATTAAATTTGATTTTATTAGGATTGTTTTTATATCATTCACTAAATTTATCTGGAGAAGCCCTTGTAGTTTCTGAGAAAGGTATTGGGATGTTTCTACCTATTATTGCTATCGCAGCGTTAGTTTTAGCTAATAAAGCGATCAAAAAGGATGAAGATCTTGTAAAATCTGTGGACCGATTGAGGTAAACCTATAAATTTTAATTTATTAGTGCGAAGGAAACCCGAATGAAAATTCGGGTTTTTTTGTGTTATTTTTTTTATACATTTGGGAATATTAGAATGTAATTATGAAAACCACAATACGAATTCACCTAGCCGACGATCATAAAGTACTTATTGATGGCATGCGTACTTTATTGAATTCAATTCCTAACTTTAATGTGGTAGGCTTTTCTTTAAAAGGAACCGCACTTTATGAAGAAGTAACTAACAATGCTACAGATATTTTAGTTTTAGATATCAGTATGCCTGAAAAAGATGGTATTGAAGTACTGAAAGAATTTCATAAAAAAGGTTTTCCGTGCAAAGTGATTGTACTTTCTACTTATGACGATATTAAACTAATCAAAGAAGTCATGAAATTAGGTGCTAGCGGTTATTTGACTAAACAATGCGCTGGAGAAAATATTGTTGAAGCCCTACAAGTTGTAAGTACTGGTGAAGAATATTTTTGCAATCAGGTGCGAGAAACCATATTTACATCGGCAACTAAGAAAAGTCCAAAATTAAACAGAACAATCATTGATCCCGAATACCAATTAACAGGTCGGGAAATAGAAATTATCACTTTAATAGCGTTAGAATATAGTGGTAAAGAAATTTCTGAAAAACTTTTCATCAGTTCTAATACGGTAGAAACACATCGAAAAAATATTCTAAAAAAATTAAAAGCTAAAAACACCATTAGCTTAGTCAAATTTGCTTTGAAAAACAATTTGATTAATCCTTAAATTATAGTCATCTTAAATTTCATTATGCTTTACCAACGCATTTACAGCTTATTATTAGTGCTCCTTATTTGTAGTACGAATTTATTGTTTTCCCAAACAAAAAGTTCAGAACTAAATAAAATTACAGCTCTAACACAAGAAGCAACTAAATTAATGAGAGCTGAGAATTACGAAAAATCATTAATTCTTTCTCGCCATACTTTACGTAAAGCAATTAGCTTAAAAGATGACAACCTAATTGCATTATCTTACAACAACATTGCTGCTAATTTTGATCAATTAGCCGAATCCGAAAAAGCCTTATTCTATTATAAAAAAGCAATTATTTATGCTAATAAAACCAATAATTATCATCTAAAAAACTGGATAAGCAACAACTTAGGAAACATCTATTGTTTTGATAAAAGAGAATATTCCAAAGGGATTTACTATTATAAAAAATCACTAGAGTACAGTATAAAAATTGCCGATTCTTCCGAAATTGCTTTTACGAAACTCAATATTACATGGGCTTATTTTGATATTGGAAAATTTAATTTGGGACTTCCTTACTTAAATTACATCAATAAACACTATAAAAAATACGAAGATGAATCTATCATCGTAGCATTAAATATGCTAAACGGAATGTATCATGCACATCTAAACAACACAAAAAGAGCTACTTTTTATTTTGAAAAAGCCATCAAATTAGGGAAAAATGGCAATGAAAAATCGGATTTATCATTTAGCCATCAAGAGTATTCTAAGTTTTTATTCAAAATCAAAAATTATAAAAAAGCCTATGAAAATCTTCATGCTTACAACCAAATTACAGATGAATTGAACACCGAGGAAAAATTAAAAAAACTCAACATTGCCGGAATCAATCTTGAAATTGACGAATACAAAAGAGAAATTGATGACATCAAAACGAAGTATAAATCAGATCAACAAATCTTATTAGAAAAACAATCTAAAAACAAACTAATTAGCATTGTCATTATATCTATTTTGCTTTTAATTATTGTATTTTCCTATTTTCATTTTCAAAACAAACAACTAAAACAGACCAATAAACTCAAAAATATCGAGAGTAAAATTCAAGAAAATATAATTACAGCTTCGATAAACGGACAGGAAATGGAACGAAAAAAAATCGCCTCATTTCTACATGACAACATTAGTGCATTACTCTCTTCGGCAGCTTTACATTTGACTATTTTTTCTACAAAAAACAATAATGATTCGGTAGAAATCACAAAAACAAAAGCTATTTTAATACAAACTCATTATAAAATTCGTGACTTATCACACCAACTTTTACCTTCTTTATTGGCACGTTTTGGATTGTTTTATGCGCTGAACGATTTATGCGAAATGAACTCTAATTCGAATATATTTTTCGAATATTCGAGTGATGTTTCTGCCGAAACACGTTATAATGAGGATTATGAGATGAAAATGTATTTTATAATTAGCGAATTATTAAATAACATTATCAAACACAGTCAAGCCAGTATTGCTAAAATAAATTTGAAAGAAATCAATTCAGAACTTCATATTCTGGTAGAAGACAATGGAGTTGGTTTTGAAATCAAGCAATACCCAACGATTGAAGGTTTTGGTTTGAACCAAATTAAAGCCCGCATCAATACAATGGAGGGAAAGTTTACGGTAATTTCGAAACCAAAACAAGGAACTACAATTAAAATAATTGCTCCTATTGAATATAAAGCAAAACCTGCAGTTTAATCAAACTCTTTTTTCAATTTCTATAATTTCCAGATCCTTAATTTTATCGCCTTCAATTACAAATCGCAACATCGTACGCACTTGATGAAAACCACTTTTCCCGCAAGCACCAGGATTCATGTGTAAAAGTTGATGTTTTTTATCGAACATTACTTTTAAAATATGCGAATGGCCGCAAATAAACAACTTAGGAGGATTTGCCGTCATTTCAGCCTTTATATTTGGATTGTATTTTCCAGGATAGCCGCCAATATGTGTAATCCAAACCGAAACATCTTCGCACATAAAACGATTGTGCAACGGAAATTCTAAACGCGCCTGAGCATCATCAATATTACCATAAACAGCTCGCAATGGTTTAAGTTTTTTTAAAGTATCCGTTACTTTCAAATCACCAATATCTCCAGCATGCCAAACCTCATCTGCTTGTTGAACATATTTTAAAATGGTATCGTCAATATGACTGTGGGTGTCTGAAAGTAAAAGGATTTTTTTCATTTTTTTGAGTCTAAGATTCTCGGATGCTAAGTTACTTAGGTTTTTCTTAGGTTCAAAAAAAGATGATTTCAAAGTTTTAGGTAAAAATCAGCGAAAACTTTTAAAACCGAATGTCCTGTTATCAAATGTGTCATCAGCCATCTCTTAACAAAAACTTAGTATCTTAGCAACTCAGTACCTTAGCTTCTTTTTTGTACATTTGAAATTCTGAAACTTTGAGATTAAAAACTTGAGATATTTTATAAAATTAGCCTACAACGGAACCGCTTATCATGGTTGGCAAATTCAGCCTAACGCCGCTTCGGTACAGGAAACACTGAATAAAGCTTTTTCGGTTTTGTTAAATTCTGAGATCAACTTGATGGGTGCTGGACGTACAGATACTGGCGTTCATGCTAGAGAAATGTATGCTCATTTTGATTTTGAAAATCCTTTTGATATTCCAAAATTAGTTCATAAACTCAATTCCTATCTTCCAAAAGACATTGTTATTTATCAAATTTTCCCAGTAGACAGCGAAGCGCATACTCGTTTTGATGCTACTAAGAGAACTTACGAATACCATATTCATCTTTTTAAAGATGCTTTTTTACAAGAACAAAGTTGGTATTTCACTCAGGATTTGGATGTGGATTTGATGAATCAAGCAGCCAAATTATTATTCAATCACACTGATTTTCAAAGTTTCTCTAAGGTAAATACTGATGTAAATACGTTTGATTGTACTATTTTTGAGGCCTATTGGACTCGAGGCGAAACCGAACAGAGCGGAGCTGAAAAAGAAGGAAACAAACTGATTTTCACCATTTCTGCTAATCGGTTTTTGAGAAATATGGTGCGTTCTATTGTGGGAACATTGGTCAATATTGGTTTACACAAAATAACATTAGCCGATTTTAACGCTATTATCGAAAGTAAAAGTAGAAATAAAGCCGGTTTTTCAGTACCAGCACACGGATTGTATCTGACTAAAATTGAATATCCTTATCTAGATGATTAGTACTTAGTTCCTAGTCCTTAGTAAATTCATTTCACAAATAAATACTAAGGACTAAAAACTATGGACTAAGGACTAAAAAAGGACTAAAATAAAAAAATGAAAGCAAAAGCATTCGACACACGATTATTCAAACGAATATTACAATATACAAAGCCCTACCAATGGCGTTTTAATGGCGTGGTTATTTTCGCCATTTCCTTATCCCTTTTTGCGGCTTTACGCCCGTATTTATTGAAACAAACGGTTGACGATTACATTCAAACCGAAAATGCTAACGGACTTTTACTGTACATCAGTTTGATGGGAATAGTACTTTTGCTAGAGGTTTTTTCACAATTTTATTTTGTGTATTGGGCAAACTGGTTGGGACAAGATATTGTAAAAGACATTCGAATTAAATTGTTCAAACACATTTTAAGTTTCCGAATGAAATATTTTGATTTGGTTCCTGTTGGCCAACTCGTAACTCGTTCGGTTTCTGATATTGAGTCCATTGCCCGAATTTTCAGCCAGGGTTTATTCATGATCATCAGTGACTTAATGAAAATGTTTGTCGTGCTTATTTTTATGTTTTACATGAACTGGAAACTGACGTGGATTGTAATTGTAGCAATGCCAATTTTAGTTTTTATTACTCGAATTTTCCAACGCAAAATGCAAGTTGCTTTTGAAGAAGTACGAACGCAAATTGCCAATATGAACACCTTTGTACAAGAACGTGTTACTGGAATGAAGATTGTACAATTGTTCAACCGGGAAGAAATCGAATCGGAAAAATTTAAAGATATTAATGAAAAGCACCAAAATGCCTGGATAAAAACCATTCTTTATAACTCCATCTTCTTCCCTATTGCCGATATTATTTCGTCGCTGACACTGGGATTTATTGTATTATACGGAGGAATCAAAATTCTAAATGGCGATAATTTTACCACTTTTGGAGATTTGTTTTCGTACACGATGTTCATCGGAATGTTGTTCAATCCTTTACGCCAAATTGCAGATAAGTTCAACGAGATGCAACTGGGGATGATTGCTGCCAACCGAGTTTTTGAAATTATTGATACACAAGATCAAATTCAGGATACAGGAAAAGTTGAAGCGCCTGTTTTTGATGGAAACATTACTTTTAAAAGCGTTCATTTCAGTTATATTCAGGACGAAGAAGTCATTAAAGGCATCAATTTAAACGTTAATTCGGGTGAAACTATAGCTATTGTAGGTTCTACTGGGGCAGGAAAATCAACCATTATCAACTTATTGAATCGTTTTTACGAAATAAAAAGTGGTACTATTTGTATTGATAACGAAAACATTGAAAACTACACGTTGAGTTCGTTAAGAAAACAAATTGCTATTGTATTGCAGGATGTATTCTTATTTGCTGATACTATTTATAATAATATTACACTAAACAATCCTGAAATTACCCGAGAAGATGTTTATGCTGCCGCAAAAGAAATAGGTGTTCATAATTTTATCATGAGTTTACCTGATAATTATGATTTTGATGTAAAAGAGCGCGGTGTCATGTTGTCTTCCGGACAACGTCAATTAATTGCTTTTTTAAGAGCTTATGTGAGTAATCCAAGTATTTTGATTTTGGACGAAGCCACTTCCTCTATTGATACCTATTCGGAAGAATTAATTCAGCGTGCTACCGAAACTATTACTAAAGGACGAACTTCGATTGTTATTGCGCATCGATTGGCAACCATTGTAAATGCAGATAAAATTGTGGTCATGGACAAAGGTTTAATTGTTGAAGAAGGCAAACACCAAGAACTGATTAATAAAGAATCTGGTTTCTATAAAAACCTATACGATTCTCAATTTTCATTGGTAGAATAATCAAAATGAGTACTTCCAACATCATATTACAAGCCCAAAAAATTAGCATTGGCTACATTCATAAAAAAGAACAAAACACTGTTGCTTCTAATATTAATTTGACCTTACAAAAAGGAAAACTCATTGCTTTAGTTGGTGCGAATGGTATTGGAAAATCGACTTTATTACGCACCATTACTGGAATTCAAAAAACAATTTCCGGAACGGTATTTTTGAACGAAAAAAATATTCACGAAATGAATGCTTTGGCTTTAGCCAAAAACCTAAGTCTAGTATTAACCGAAAAATTACCACCGAGTAATCTAACGGTTTTTGAACTAGTCGCCTTAGGCAGACAACCTTATACGAATTGGATTGGCACCTTAGCCGATGAAGACATCGAAAAAGTAAATCAGGCTTTAGCGCTGACACAAATTGAACATTTGGCTTCCAAAAAACATTACGAAATTAGCGATGGACAATTGCAAAAAGTATTGGTAGCAAGAGCTTTGGCACAGGATACACCGCTTATTATTTTAGACGAACCCACGACACATTTGGATCTACTACATAAAGTAGCCTTGTTCAAACTTTTGAAAAAACTCACTCAGGAAACCCAAAAATGCATCCTGTTTTCTACTCACGATATTGATATGGCTATTCAATTGAGTGATGAAATGATTATCATGACTCCCGAAACGGTTGTTCAAGATGAACCCTGTAATTTTATTTCAAAAGGAAGTTTCAATACCTTGTTTAAAGACGAACATATTGTTTTTGATGCTACAAAAGGAAAATTTGTAATTTCTTAACCACAAAGGGCACAAAGTTTTTCGCAAAGAACACTAAGATTTTCTAAAATCTGTTTTCTAAATTCTATTTTCTAAAATCTAAATTCTGCTAACTGAATACTGATTACTTCAAAAAAATCTGCCTTTTCGCTTCACCAACTACAAAAGCCACTGAATTAGCAATATTAAAACTTCTGATTAAAGAAGACATTGGGATTTTTAGTTGATTATTTTTATCAAACAATGCCAAAAATTCTTGGCTTAATCCTACACTTTCTTTACCAAAAACCAACCAGTCTCCATCCTGAAATTCAGTTTCTAAATAGGATTTCTCAGCATGAGAACTCATCATAAAAACACGGGATTGATCTGGAATTTGCGTTATCCATTCGGCTACATTTTGATATTCGGTTACATCAAGGTGTACCCAATAATCCAAACCAGAACGTTTCAGGTTTTTATCGTTGATAACAAACCCAAACGGATGAATCAGATGCAAACGACTTTCGGTTCCTACACACAAACGACCAATATTTCCAGTATTATTTGGGATTTCAGGTTCTACTAAAACAATGTTTAACATTCTTATTGATTTGTTTATTCGGTTATTTGTCTATTTTCATTGAAATTGCCATTGATATTGTCATTGCTATTGCCATTGAAATTCTGAACCTCAATCACTTCTCCTGATTGTAAGTCATTCAAATGTACATTTCCTATTCGAACACGCACTAAACGCAACGTAGGAAATCCAACAGCAGCAGTCATTTTTCGCACTTGACGAAACTTTCCTTCATTGACCGTTATCGATGCCCAGGAAGTGGGTCCATGACGTTCATCACGGATTTTTTTACCTCTTTCTCCAAAGTTAGGAACTTCTGAAATTAATTGGGCTTCACAAGGTTTGGTAATGTATTTAGTTCCATTAAAACCTATTTCGACTCCTTTTTTTATGTTATCAATGGCTTCTTGGGAAATAATTCCATCCACCTGAACATAATATTCTTTATCAACTTTTTTGGAACGAATTTGTTCACTCACTTTTCCATCGGTGGTAAGCAACAATAAGCCTTCCGAATCTTCATCTAAACGTCCGATAGCCATTGTTCCTTCAGGAAAAGGGTGCAACTCACCCAGCAGTTTCTTTTTTCGTTTCAATTCGTATATAAATTGACTCAAATAACCATACGGTTTATGAAGAATAAAATGCTGATGCGACATGGCTTGAAGTGAAATTTGCGCAAAAATACACAAATCAGCGCAGTCTTAAACTATTTCGAAACGAATTAAAAAGACACATTCAAACCAAAATTAAAAATCAATTGAAATTGATTGAAATTCTGATTTTGTACAGGCTGTGTGTAATAATTCATTCCGGGCTCCACAAATACTTTTGTTTTTTTGAATAATTCGTATTGCAAAGTACTGCTGAATAATGTTCCAAAAATAACATCATTAACATCTGAATTTTCGCCTATCGAGCTATCATTAAGCAATACTTGATTCGAAATTACTTTCCCCACAAATCCACCCGTATTCATATTAATACGAGCTTTTCCTTTGTTTAAAAGAGCATAAGAAATCTCCATTGGCATTTCTAAATATTGTACTTTTTGAGATAAATTACCCGTTTCATAAAAAGTACTACTTATCATATTCTTAGCACTGCTATTGTTTGTATTAGAGATAAACTGATAATTAGCATTGTTAACAATATCCCCTTTTTCCTGAGGTGCACTTAAAGTTTCTTTAGAAATATTCACCAAACTTTTAGCCGAATTCACATAAGAAACATTAGCTACTTGCTGCCCCAACTCACTTACTTTCAAACCTGTGCTTACTGCCCAACGGCGATTGAGTTTGTAATTTGTTTTTACCCCATAGCTATGCCCTTTTTGAGATTCAATTGTATTTCCCAGTGTTTTTTGATTTTTTAAATTCTGCGAACTATTAACTCCCGCAAATACCTGTAACGACCATTTGTCTTCGACCACAGCTACTTTTTCTTTTTTTGTCTGTTCTTTTACTAAAGCGGCTAAAGCATTTTCTTCTAAATCACTTGTAGTTGTATTTTCTTTTATTTTAGAATTGTCAAGCGGTTTCTCTTTTTCGGTTTTACCAGTTGCTGCAATTTTATTTTCCTGCACCAAATGCTCGTTATTTTTTATTTCCGTTTGCGATTTATTTTCAAATTTATTTTCTACAATAGTATTATTCTTGTTTCCCATTGTTGCCAGAGCATCTTTATTTGTAGTTGTAAATTGGCCTTTATTCGAATGAAAAACAGGGCTTTTTATAGTAGCTCTATTGTTCTCTTTTTCCTTTTCTTTTTCTGATAAATCAGAATTAACAACTCGGCTATCAGCTTTTTTGTTTGGGATTACTATTTCCTGATGGTTTTCATCTTTTTCATCTTTTTCAACAACACTATCCGTAGATCTGGATTGATTCACCACTCCATTTCCTTGCTGAATAGGAGCATTTATCAAAGAATTTTCTGAATTCGAATGAAAATAAAAAGTTCCTAAAAGTCCTAAGCCAACAACTAAACATGCGGCCAATGGCCACCAGAATGCTGCTCTTTTTTTCCTTTTTGGAAAATCTAATTTCTCTTCAATCCCTGCCCATAAATTATCCGGAGGGGTTTTAGAAAAATCTTCCAACGAAGAAAATAATTTTTCTATGTCATCTTTTTTCATAATATCTTCTTATCGCATTTTAATATTTGCAATCTAAATTTTGTTTTTATACCTTTTTTGAAGCCTTAATTTCTAATATTTTCTTTTGCAAATTGTTCTTTGCCCGATTCAAATTAGACTTCGATGTACCTTCTGTTATATTCAACAAACTAGCAATTTCCTTGTGTTTCATTTTTTCGAAAAAATACAAGTTAAAAACTAATCTGTACTGATCTGGTAATTGCTGAATGCATTCTAGCAATTTTTCTTGTGACAGCGAAAACGCATCCACATCTTCCTCTTCTTCAACTATATCTTCTTCATACGTTGCATCCACAAAAAGAAAATCTCTTTTTCTCTTATTCAGCGTTTCAATCAATTTATTGATAAAAATACGCTTCAACCAACCTTCAAAACTGCCTTCAAATCGATATTGGCCTATTTTTTGAAAAACAATTATAAATGCTTCCTGAAAAACATCCTGAGCATCGGCTTCGTTTTTCATATATTTTAGGCATAGACCATACAGTACAGGAGAAAACAACTGATAAATCTTTTGTTGCCCTCCTCTATCATTTTCGATACACTTCTGGATGTAATGGTCTAATGGTTCTTTCAAAAAATAACTCTTAAAAACAGTTTAACGTTAACAAATTTAAAACATTCTTATTACTTATAATTACTTTGTATAAGTCAAAACATAACCATCATTAAAATTATCCTGAATACTCAAATTCTTGTCATCAAGATTTTGAATTACATAACTCATCTCATTAAAAGTTAATAAATAATGTTGCTTATTGTCAAAAATACTGTTTCCCATTTTTATGGTATAATTATACTGTCCTGTTTGTGCGTCATTGGTAAAAACCGTAACTTTTTTATCAGTTCCAAAAACTAATTTCTTATCCACTCCTGTACTTTTTGGAGTAATGATTTCGTTTCCAGTTATTCCTCCAATGGATTTTTGCCAATGCCAAGTTCCCATAATAGCAAGTCTATTTTGAGTATTATTTTCATCATTTTTCAACGAACAAAAAGTCAGAAAGAGTACAAAAAAGATTAAAAAAGGAATACTTAGTTTATGCATAATGCTATTTGCTTAATACTAACTAGACTAATAACAGAAGAAAAGGTTGCGTCAAGAAAACTAAAAAAAAGCAATTCCATTCGAATAAAAAAGCATTAAAAATCGGCATTAATCTCTATTTTTGCTTACTTTACTTTTAAACTCTATTTATGTTCGATTTACTTCCTTTTTTATTCTCGTTTATCATTGCACTTGCCATTGGTATTTTCATTGGAAAATTGATTTTTTCTGCTCGTTTTCTGTCCGAAAAAACAAGTTTGGAAGAAAAATTAATTGCATTTAATTCACAAATCAATCAATTGAGAGAACAACTTTCGAATGAAAAAATACAATTCGAAAAACAATTGGCTATTAGCAATCAGGAAAAAGAAACGATTCGAAACGAAAAAGATAGTCTGGCAATCCAACTTTCGAAAAAAGAAGTCGATTTTGATAATCTTTGGGAAAGAAACAAAGAGCAAAAAGACGAAGTCGAAAAACTACAGGAAAAATTCACCAAAGAGTTTGAAAATTTAGCCAATAAGATTTTAGACGAAAAATCAAATAAATTTACGGAGCAGAATAAGGAAAACATGAAGAACATCTTGTCGCCTTTGCAAGATAAAATTCAATTATTTGAAAAGAAAGTAGAAGATACTCATAAAGAAAGTATTGATTATCATGCGGCTTTACGCCAACAAATTCTGGGCTTACGCGAAATGAATATTCAAATGAGCAAAGAAACGCTCAACTTAACAAAAGCCTTAAAAGGCGACAGTAAAATGCAAGGAAACTGGGGCGAATTAGTTTTGGAACGCGTTTTGGAAAAATCAGGATTAGAAAAAGGACGTGAATATGAAGTGCAACAAAGTTTTTCCAATGAAGAAGGAAATCGTGTTTTTCCTGACGTTGTAATTAATTTACCCGACGGAAAAAAGATGATTGTTGACTCTAAAGTTTCTTTGACAGCCTATGAAAAATACATCAATGAAGAAGACGATAATTTAAAAATTGCTTATTTAAAAGAACACGTTAGTTCCATTAGACGTCATGTGGAGCAATTAGGAAATAAAAGTTATCAGGATTTGTACCAAATAGAAAGTCCTGATTTTGTATTGCTTTTTATCCCAATAGAACCCGCATTTGCCATTGCCTTAAACGAAGACACCGCATTGTACAATAAAGCTTTTGAAAAAAATATTGTGATTGTAACTCCAGCAACTTTATTAGCCACTTTACGTACCATTGACAGTATGTGGACCAATCAAAAACAGCAAGAAAATGCAGTTGAAATTGCACGTCAGGCGGGAGCTTTGTATGATAAATTTGAAGGTTTTGTTGCCGATTTAATTAAAATTGGTAAAAAAATTGATGAAACTAAAATTGAATATAGCGGCGCCATGAATAAACTGGTTGAAGGAAGTGGAAACTTGATTACAAGAGTTGAAAAATTAAAGAAAATGGGAGCAAAAGCAAAAAAAGCACTTCCCGAAAGTATTATTGCCAGAGCAAACAAAGACGACGCTAATTTAATGGAATAGAAACCTTATTTTTTGATTTATTTAGTCTGATTTTATTAGATTTTTTTGCTGTTTTTTTCGTAACTTTAAGTAGAAAATAAAGTTGCCATGAAAAAAACTATACTCCTACTTTTATTTTTTTTCAGTATTCCAATAGTTGCTCAAGAAAAGAAAACAGCAACTAATGGCAGCATTTATTTTGAAGCTTCCGTTCCATTCTACGAAGCTGTTGAAGCCAAAAACAATCAGGTTTATACAGTACTGAATACTAAAAATGGTAATATCAGTTTTGTAGCTTTAATTAAAAATTTTCGTTTTAAAAGAAGCCTGATGGAAGATCATTTTAATGCTAATTACATGGAAAGTGATAAGTACCCAAAAGCGACTTTTAAAGGAGTAATTGAAAAATTTTCTATTGCTAAAATTAACACTACTCCAACGGAATATTTTATAAAAGGAAAAATCAACATTCACGGCGTAACTAAAAACATCAGAGTTCCCGCTAATATTTCTAAAACAACCTCAAATGCAATTGTAATTCACGCTTTTTTCACTTTAAACACTGAGGATTTTAAAATTGAAATTCCATTTATTGTACGCAATAAAATAGCTCAAAACGTAAATGTTACATTGAATACTGAACTTCAATAATTCCTATTGAGACAAGCAATCTTTTAAAGTAGCTTCTAAATATTTATGGTCAAATTGAAAACCCAAAGCTTGGAGTTTAGCATTCGAAACTCTTCTGCCTTTCAGCAATAATTTTGACATTTCGCCTAAAGCAAATTGGATTAGAAAAGAAGGAACATTAGGTAACCAAATTTTATATCCACACACTTTTGCTAATTTTACAGAAAACAATTGATTGGTTGTGTTATCAGTAATTGCAGCATTATAAGCACCGTGCATTTCAGGATTTTTTATGGCTTCCAAATAAATACGACACAAATCTTCTATGTGAACCCAAGGCATGTATTGCGTTCCTGAACCTAAGGCAGCTCCTAATCTTAATTTAAAAACGGGAAGTAACTTTTTCAAAAAACCATCTCCTTTCCCCATTACTAAACCAGTTCTGATTTTAACGGTACGAATTCCTAAATTCTCAAATGGCTGAGCTGCTGCTTCCCATTTTTGACATGTTAATCCTAAAAAATCATTTGCTGGCTGCATTTCTTCAGTACAAATTGCGCGACCATTAATTGCGCCATAAATCCCAACTGCTGACGCGGAAACAAAAGCTTCTATTTTGGAATTAGATTTCTGTAAAGAAGTATAAAGTAAGTGAGCCGAAAGTGCTCTGCTGGATAGAATGGCTTCCTTTCTTTTTTTAGTCCAAGGTTTAGCTGCAATATTTTCTCCTGCCAAATGAATGATATAATCGGCTTTTTGAATTGCTTCGTCTTCAATAAATTGCTTTTCAATATCCCATATATAATAAAAAACATTCTCAGTATTCTCTTTTTTATTTCTGGTCAAAATAGAAACCGAATAACCTTTTGCAATTAATAGTGCAGTTAAATGTCTTCCCACAAATCCTGTTCCGCCTGTTATTAAAACATTTTTTCTCATTACAATTTATTTTTGGTCATTATTCAAATATACAAAGATAATTTTGTTTAACATTAACATATAATAGTTAAACAATTCATTACCTTTATAGTCCATTAAAAACTTAAAAACATGGCAATTAAGAAAACCCCAATAACAAAAGAAGCGATTGTTTCAATGTATATGAACTATACATTAGAACACAACGAAAAGCCGAAATCAGTATATCTATTCTCTAAATCAAACGGTTTTGAGGAAACGGAGTTTTATAATTTCTTTGGAAATCTAGAAAGCATTGAAAAAGAAATTTACACCATCTTTTTAGAAAAAACCATAGAACTATTGAATAAAGATGTGAATTACGAATCATACGATATGCAAAGTAAATTGCTGAGTTTTTATTTTACTTTTTTCGAATTACTCGCTGCTAATCGAAGTTATGTAAGCTTGAGTCTGAAAGAAGATAAAAACCATTTAAAAAACCTGATGCAGCTTTCCAGTCTGAGACAGCATTTCAAAAAATTTATTGGAGAAATCACTACCGATGAATTTCGCATCCAACAAGAAAAAGTACAGGATTTCCAAAACAAAGCAATCGAGGAAAGCGCTTGGGTTCAGTTTCTATTTACGTTAAAATTTTGGCTTGAAGATGGATCTCCCAATTTTGAAAAAACAGATATTTTTATCGAAAAATCAGTAAAATTAAGTTTCGAATTAATGAACGTAGCCCCAATTAATAGTTTAATCGATTTTGGGAAGTTTATTTTTAAAGAAAAAATGCAAAAAAACTAATGAAAACAATAGACTATATCCCCACTTCAAAAATTGAACGAGCCACAAAACTGGTGCAAACTGGTGCTAAAGTAGGCGTAAATTACCTGAAATATTATGGCGAAAAAATAGTAAACTCTGATTTGACCCGTGATAAGTTAAATGAAGACAACGCCGAAGACATTTATGACGGACTGAAAAGTTTGAAAGGAAGTGCGCTAAAAGTAGCTCAAATGCTAAGTATGGACAAAAATTTCCTTCCACAAGCTTATGTGGAGAAATTCTCATTGTCGCAATTTTCAGTTCCTCCGCTTTCGGCTCCATTGGTATTGAAAACGTTTAAAAATAATTTTGGTAAAACGCCAAATGAAATTTTTGACGAATTCAATCCAAATTCAGTTAACGCAGCGAGTATTGGTCAGGTCCATTTGGCTGTAAAAAACAATAAAAAATTAGCAGTTAAAATCCAATATCCTGGAGTTGCGAATAGTATTTCATCTGATTTGGCTCTGGTAAAACCAATAGCCATAAGAATGTTCAATCTGCAAGGAAAAGATTCGGATAAGTATTTTAAAGAAGTCGAAGACAAACTGATTGAGGAAACCAATTATTTATTGGAACTCAAACAAAGTCAGGAAGTAGTTGATGCTTGCCGAAAAATTGAAAACCTGGTTTTTCCTGAGTATTATCCTGAATTTTCTTCTGAGAAAATCATCACGATGGACTGGATGACTGGCGTTCATTTATCAGAATTTAAAAAATCAGATCCTGAAATTGCTAATAAAATAGGTCAGGCACTTTGGGATTTTTACATGTACCAAATTCATGTTCTGAAAAAAGTTCATGCCGATCCGCATCCTGGAAATTTTCTGATTAACGATAAAAACGAATTGGTTGCACTTGATTTTGGTTGTATGAAACAAATTCCGAATGATTTTTACATTCCGTATTTTGAATTAATCAACAAAGAAATAATTGACGACGAAACTCTTTTTAGAGAAAAATTATTCGAATTAGAAATTCTTAGAGCAGATGATTCTCCCGAAGAAATTGCTTATTTCACGCAAATGTTCTATGATTTATTATCACTTTTCACAAAACCTTTTCAAACAGAAACTTTCGATTTTTCGGACGAAGTATTCTTTGAAAACATAGCACAATTAGGCGAACGTTTTTCTAAAGATACCAATCTCAAAAAAATGAATGGCAATCGAGGTTCGAAACATTTTATTTACATGAACCGAACGTTTTTTGGTTTGTACAATTTAATGTTTGATTTGAAATCTAAAATTGTGGTAAATAATTATTTAAAATATTAGAAATGAGAATCGAATTATCTGATCTTGACAAAGACCGTATTATAGAAATGGCCTGGGAAGACCGAACCACTTTTGATGCAATTCGGCTACAATTTGGATTAAAAGAACAAGAAGTCATCGATCTAATGCGTATTGAAATGAAAGCCTCAAGTTTTAAAATGTGGCGTGAAAGAGTACAAGGTCGAAAAACAAAGCATGAAAAATTGAGAGTTTTTAGTGAAGGTCGTTTTAAATGCAGCAGACAAAGACAAATTAATAACAATAAAATTTCGAAAAGATAATTCAAAAAAAGATTTGAAACATGAAAAATATCGTCATTATTGGAGGTAGTAAAGGAATTGGAAGTGCTATTTTATTACAACAATTAGAAACTAATTTTGTTTACAATATCAGCAGAACCGCACCTGATGTTACCCATCCTAACCTTAAACATTTTAGCGTTGACGTACTAAATGATTCCCTTCCTGAAATTGAAAATATCGATTCGCTTATCTATTGTCCAGGTTCTATCAACTTGAAACCTATTGGAAATTTAAATGTTGACGATTTTAGAAATGATTTCGAAATAAATGTGATTGGTGCAGTAAAAGCCATTCAGAAATATTTACCTATTCTAAAAAAAGGTGACGAACCATCCATTGTACTGTTTAGCACTGTGGCTGCCAAATTAGGAATGCCTTTTCATGCTAGTATTGCAACTGCAAAATCTGGGGTTGAAGGATTGGTAAAATCATTGGGAGCCGAATTGGCTTCGGTAGTTCGCATCAATGCTATTGCTCCAACAATTACTGAAACTTCACTTTCGGCAAATATTTTGCGAAATGATCGAATGAAAGAAAATATGATAGAACGCCATCCGATGAAAGGCTATTTAAAAGCTAATGAAGTAGCAGAAATGGCTGATTTTTTAATTTCTGAAAAGGCAAAATCTATTTCGGGACAAATTTTCGAAATGGATTATGGAATTGTAACTTTTAAGATTTAATAGCAATGAAAATTCTCTTAACAGGTGCAACAGGCTACATCGGAAAACGGCTCTTGCCAATTTTGGTGGCTCAGGGACACGAAATTATTTGCTGTGTAAGAGATAAAAACAGGTTTTACTGTCCAAAAGAATTTGAAAATAACGTAAGCGTTATAGAAGTTGATTTCCTGAATCGGGAGAGTTTAAATGAAATACCAATCGACATTGATGCGGCTTACTACCTGGTTCATTCGATGTCTGGTGCGGCTTCAAATTATGATGAATTAGAAAGTCTTTCGGCTAAAAATTTTGTAGAAAGAGTGAATCAAACTTCTGCCAAACAAGTCATTTATTTGAGCGGAATAGTAAACGACCAATCCCTTTCCAAACATTTGTCTTCCAGAAAAGCAGTTGAAACTATTTTAAATACTGGAAATTACGCCACCACAACTTTAAGAGCAGGAATTATTGTGGGTTCTGGAAGTGCTTCTTTCGAAATCATTCGGGATTTAATCAACAAACTTCCTATTATGATTACTCCAAAATGGTTGAATACAAAATGCCAACCTATTGCTATCAACGATGTTTTGGAATTCCTGACCAAATCATTATTGAACTCAGTTACTTATCATCAAAGTTTTGATATTGGTGGCCCTGATATTTTAACGTATAAAGAAATGCTTTTGGCTTTTGCCAAAGCAAAAAAACTGCGACGATGGATTTTTACAGTTCCAGTAATGACGCCCAAATTATCTTCTTATTGGTTGTATTTTGTTACCTCAACTTCTTATAAACTCGCTACAGCATTGGTCAGCAGTATGAAAGTAGAAGTAGTTTGCAGAGATTCCAAAATCAATGAATTATTAGGAGTTCAGCCCATGTCTTACGAGAAAGCTTTATCTAGAGCTTTAGTAAAAGTAGAAGAAGATCAAGTGGCATCAAGCTGGAAAGATTCCTTAATTAGCGGACGGTTTAACAACAATATTTCGGGATACTTGAAAATTCCTAAAAAAGATTGTTTCATTGATAGACGAAAAATGGAAATTATAAATCGTGATTTTACTATTGAACGTATCTGGTCTATTGGTGGTGAAACGGGTTGGTATTACGGCGATTGGCTGTGGAATATCAGAGGTTTTATCGATAAATTATTTGGTGGTGTCGGATTAAGACGAGGACGAACCAACAAGCATAGTATTCGCTCTGGCGATGTTTTGGATTTCTGGAGAGTTTTATATGCCGATAAAGAAAAAGGGAAGTTGGTGCTTTTTGCAGAAATGAAATTGCCTGGAGAAGCCTGGCTCGAATTCAAAATTATTGGAAATACTCTTTATCAATCGGCGACATTTAGACCAAGAGGAATTTGGGGAAAATTATACTGGTATTCTGTTTTACCATTTCATGGATTTATTTTTAAGGGAATGCTGCGAAGATTGATTCGCTAAGTTTTTTTTAACACATAAGTCATATAAGCTTTTTAAACCATTTAGAAATTAAGTCACAAAAGGCTAAATGAAACTTAACTTCTTAATGGTTTTATCTTAAAATCACTTTAAAATTCCTGCTTTGTAAGTTGCAATTGCTCTATCTCTTGCCATCGCATGATCGACCATTGGTTCTCCATAACCTAAATCAAATTCGAGAATCCATTTTCTAATGTAAATTCCTTTTTCATCGAATTTCTTTTGCTGAATATCTGGATTAAAAACCCGGAAATAAGGTGCGGCATCACAACCTGTTCCAGCTGCCCATTGCCAGTTTCCAACATTGGCTGACAAATCATAATCCAGTAATTTCTCGGCAAAATAAGCTTCGCCCCACTGCCACTGAATTAATAAATGTTTGCATAAAAAACTCGCTACCACCATTCGAACACGATTGTGCATATAACCTGTTTCATTGAGTTGTCGCATTCCCGCATCCACCATTGGATAACCAGTAGTTCCGGAACACCAGCGTTTAAAATCTTCTTCGTTATTACGCCACTGAATTCCATCATAAGCTGATTTGAAATTCTGTGTCACCACTTTAGGAAAATGATACAAAATTTGCATAAAAAACTCTCTCCAAATTAATTCGCTCAAAAAAACCGCATTCGTTCTAGCTGCAAAACGGATCATTTTTCGGATGCTTACGGTTCCAAAACGCAAATGTGGCGAAAGATAAGATGTGGAATCTACTGCAGGAAAATCGCGGGTATCCTGATAATTGGACAAAGTACCAAAAGTGTAAGGCTTTACTTTTATACTATTTTTTACAAAACCAATTTGTTCCAATGAAGGAAAAGCAAACTGACTTTTATGAAAATTAGAAAACAATTCGGAAGAATCAAATTCTAAAATCGGTAGGTTTTGATGGTACTTTTCTAACCATTTATTTTTATAAGGTGTATAAACCGTGTACGGTAAACCATCAGCTTTTGTGATTTCTTTTTCTTCGAATAAAACCTGATCTTTAAAAGAATAGCTAATACTTTTATTGGTTTCTAATAATTGACAAATAGCTTCGTCACGTTGAATGGCAAAAGGTTCGTAATCCTTGTTGAAAAAAACTTCTTTAACATCAAATTCTTCAATAAGCTTTTTCCAAATATCTAAAGTTTGTCCTTTTTTTATTAAAAGCGAACAACCTAATTTATTGAGCTGAGCATTAATCTCCGAAAGCGATTCATGAATAAATCCAACTCTTGCATCGTCTTTAGGCAAACTGTCCAGAATAGCTTCATCAAAAACAAACAATGGAATTACTGGAAATTCTGATTTTAGAGCATGGTATAAACCTACATTATCATCGAGTCGTAAATCACGTCTAAACCAAAAAAACGAAACTGCTGTTTTGGCCATTACTTAGAGTTAAAAATTTCGTTTACCCTTTTTTCTCTATACTCGAATATTTCTTTGAGTTTGTTTTTAATAATCAAAGTATTCATTAATCGTCCAAGAATACCAAATGGAACAGCATAATGAACTAAATCAGTCATTTTCACACCGTTTTCTGTTGGTTCAAAAAAATGTTTGTGATGCCACAAAGCATACGGTCCAAAACGTTGTTCGTCTATAAAATAACTTCCTTCTTTTACGATGGTTATTTCGGTAACCCAAGTCAATTTAATTCCTAAAAGCGGTGTGACTTTATATTGGATAATTTGACCTGCATACATGTTTTTCTCATCAAAATCGGTGATTTGAAATCCCATGGATTGAGGTGTCATTTTTTGCAAATTGCGTGGACTGGAAAAAAATGCCCAACATTCCTCGATAGAAGCATCGACGTGTTGAACAGTTTGTTTTGAATATACTTTCATGAGTTTATTTTTAGATCAAGTGGAGTTGCGTAAGGGATAGCAGTGAAAATCCTTTATGTTTTTTCTTTAAAAACATAAAGATTGTAACGGATAGCCCGACCTTTTTAAAAATATTTTTCTTATTTATCCTCACCCCAACCCTCTCCAAAGGAGAGGGAGCCAAGAAAAATAGATTATTTTAAATTCTAAAAAGTGTCACATTTTATAATATTTAAAAGGCACAAACAGCATCCCGAAACATTCACCATCTTCTTTCCCTAGATGTTTGTGATGTACTTTATGTGCTTTGCGTAAACCTATCAAATATTTGTTTTTAGTGTTCTTAAACCACTTGAAACGCTGATGAATTAAGACATCGTGAATCATGAAATAACAGAATCCGTAAATGGTTATTCCGAGACCTATGAAAAATAAATAATTGAATCCGCCTTGCGATCCATAATAAAAAAGTACGATACTAGGAATGGCAAAAATGACGAAGAAAATATCGTTGCGTTCAAAAACATGCTCGTATTTAGGTTGGTGATGATCAGCATGGAAATACCACATTAAACCGTGCATGACATATTTGTGTGTTAACCAAGTGACACCTTCCATTAAAAGAAAAACTACTATTGTAATTAAAAATGAAATCATTTTTTAGGGTTTAAATCGTTTTTATTCTACCAATCGCAACTTATACGTAACGAAAGATTGTGCTAAAAGTGTGGCTTTAGTATAATTAGAAACACGGATTCTTGTATTTCCAATTTCCTTACAAGGCGTATTTTCTAATTTTTTAAGCAACTTTTTATAATATACATAAGCGGTATAAACGCCAAATTTAGCTTCGATAGGCAATTTCACAATTCCCTGATATGCAATTCTAAAATCTTCGTGGATTTCATTGATGATCATTTTTTTTGCATTTTCATCAAAAGAATTTAAATCGACTCCTGGAAAATAATTTCGATTCAGAATCAAATTATCGTCTTTTAAATCCCGAAGGAAATTTACTTTTTGGAAAGCAGAACCCAATCGCATGGCTTCGGCTTTTAAAGCTTCATATTTATGATCTTTCCCATCTACAAAAACTTTCAAACACATCAAACCCACAACGTCAGCCGAACCGTAAATGTATTCTTCGTATTCCGCTTTAGAATTGTAATCTAATTTGATTAGATCCATTTTCATACTTTTTAGGAAAGCCTGAATCAAATCGTCCGAAATATTGTATTTCTTGACGGTTTGCTGAAACGAATTCAAAATAGGATTCAAACTAATCCCAGAATTATAGGCTTTATAATAATCGGTTTCAAAATCATTAATTAGATTTTCTTTGTCAAAACCATGAAAAGAATCCACAATTTCGTCAGCAAAGCGAACAAAACCGTAGATGCTGTAAATAGCATCTCTAATACTTGGCGAAAGCATATATACCGCCAATGAAAATGAAGTACTGTAGTCCTTAGTAACTAATTTACTGCATTTAAAAGAAACATCATCAAATAACTGCTTCATAACTATACTTTTAGAAATTGTTTGTCTATCAAATTAGATACTAACTTTCCAGAAATCAAAGCTGGTGGAACTCCAGGCCCTGGAACGGTTAGCTGTCCTGTAAAATATAAATTACGAACTTTTTTACTTTTTAGTTTTGGCCTTAAAAAAGCAGTTTGTAATAATGTATTTGCCATTCCGTATGCGTTTCCTTTATATGAATTGTATTGTTCTACAAAATCGTTCTTACAAAAAGATTGCTTAAATATAATATTCTCTTTTATATTTTGTTGTGTAATAGTCTCAAAACGTTGTATTATTTTATCAAAATATTCCTCTCTTAAGGATTCGGAATCATTGATTCCAGGCGCTAATGGCACTAAGAAAAATCCCGATTCCATTCCCTCCGGTGCTGCAGTTATATCCGTCGATGATGGGAAATTAGCATAAAACAAAGGTTCGGCTGGCCATTGTGGCTCGTCATAAATATCTTTTGCGTGTTGGTAAAAATCGGTGTCAAAAAATAAGGCATGATGCGAAATGTTTTCAATTTTTTTATTAAAACCTACATAAAACAACAACGACGAAGGCGCAAAAACACGAGATTCCCAATATTGTTCCGAATACATTCTATGTTCCTTATCCAATAACGTTTCGGAATGGTGATAATCGGCACCGCTTAAAACTAAATCCGATTCAATCCTTTCTCCATTGACAACAATAGCTTTGGCTGTTTTATTTTCGACAATTATTTTTTCAATATTCGAATTGACAAAAAACTGAACTCCTAATTCGGTTGCCAAACTTTCCATAGCCCGAACCACATCAAACATTCCTGTTTTAGGATGCCAGGTCCCAAGTCCAAAGTCGGCATAATTCATAAAACTATAGAACGAAGGCGTATCAGATGGTTTGGCTCCAAGAAATAAAACGGGAAATTCTAAAATTTGGATTAACCTTTCGTTCTTGAATTTATTGCGAACATCCCGACTGATGTTGCTAAAAAATTGTCCTATTTTCTTAGTCGTTTCAATTGTGACTAATTCTAATGGAGAAACTCCTGGTCTGTAAACTAAATCTTTGATTGCAATGTCATAATTGCTTTGCGCTTCAGCCATAAATTCACGAAGAATTTTACCACTTCCTTTTTCGATCGCTTCAAATGTTGCCACTATTTCATCCAGATTATCTGCAATTGCAATGAATTCATTCACTCCAAAATACACCCGATAAGCGGGTGACAATTTTATAAGCTCATAATAATCGCTTGTTTTCTTTCCAAAATCAGCAAAAAAACGTTCAAAAACATCTGGCATCCAATACCAACTCGGTCCCATATCAAATGTAAAACCGTCTTTTTTCAATTGTCTGGCCCTACCTCCTATTGTTTCGTTCTTTTCAAAAACTAAAACTTCGTGTCCACTTTTCGCTAAATAACAAGCCGCAGACAAAGCAGAAAACCCTGAACCTATGATTGTAATTTTTCTTTTCATTTGTTTAACAAATATACAAAAATATTAAACAAAACTATAGTCTTGATGTTAATTCTCCTATTGAATTAAAAACAGACACTTTACTTAAAAGTGATTCTGAATTAATACAAGAAACTAATCTTCCAGTAAACCATAATTCTGTTGAATCGTCTAATAATTCATCCGCCATTTCTTGTACATACGCATTGACTTCATCCCGATCTGGCTTTACAGTCAAACAGGAAACATATACAATAGAGCTGAAATGTTTTTTTAAATCTTTTAAATTATGGATTGGCATACTTTCGCCTAAATAAATACTTTTATAACCTTCTAAAAGAATCTCATAATGCAAATACATCAATCCTAACTCGTGGATTTCGTTTAAAGGAAGCGACAACACAAAAACTCTATCGGGTCTTGTAGAAGGCAAAACCTGTAATTTTTCGGAGTTTAAAATTATTTTTTGCCTAAGCAAATAACTGATAAAATGCTCGTGTGCTGGCGAAATTGTATCCGTTTGCCACAACAAACCTATTTCCTCCAACAGCGGCATAAACACCTGATGAAAAATTTCTTTAAAAGTTTTTTCCTCTTCAAGCCAATTATAAGTATTAAAAAAAAGCTGTTGATCAAAATTCATCATTGCCATTTTAAAAGCATTGATAGCATGATTTTTAGAATTTTTAGTAGATATAATTTGTTTTACAAGAACTGGTATTTCTGCTTCTGCAAGAGACGCTATTTTAGAAATTTTATAACCGTATTCGTGTAAAAAAGTAATATTCAATAGTTTTTGCAAATTGGATAAATCATACAACCTAATATTAGTATCGGTTCTCATGGGTTCAAGAATTTGATATCTTTTTTCCCAGATACGAATGGTATGTGCTTTTATTCCTGAAAGATTCTCAAGATCTTTTATGCTAAAAACATTTTTTATATTGTTCATTTATTTTTAAATAATATTAAACAAATGTACATTTTTTATTATTCAAGTGAGAGGAAAAGTAAATTTAAATAATAAAGTCCATAAAAACAGTGAAGCCTTAAAATATATCACGTAATAAACCGCTCTACAATCTAATATAGATTCAAACCAAGTAGTTATTACAATAAATAGCATTACTATTTGAATTAAATAGTATTTTTGGCAGCAAACAAAACATAAAACAAAATGAAAAAAATATTCTCTTTAGCTATCTTATTCAGTCTTTTTGGTTGTGCCGAAATGCAACAAGTATTAAGCCAAATCCCTCTAACAGGAACTACGGGAACTATTGACATTGCTAGCGGACTAAAAGAAGCCTTAAATAACGGTATTACAAAACAAGTTAGCAAATTGACAGCAACAGATGGTTTTTATAAAAATGAAGTTGTGAGAATTCTGCTCCCAGAAGAATTAAGAAAAGTAGATACGGGTTTGAGAAGAATTGGATTAGGTGCTTTAGCTGACGAAGGTTTAAAAGTAATGAATCGCGCTGCCGAAGATGCCGTAAAAGAAGCTACACCAATATTTGTTGATGCAGTAAAAAACATGTCTTTTGCCGATGCTAGAGGGATTTTACTGGGTAATGATACTTCGGCTACTAATTATTTAGAAAATAGCACTTCTAATTCTTTATATTCAAAATTCAATCCTGTTATCCAAAATTCTTTTACCAAAGTTGGTGCCGATAAAATTTGGGCAAATATTATCACTAAATACAACAGCATTCCGCTTGTTCCCAAAGTCAATCCTAATTTGACTGATTATGTTACTAAACAAGCCATGAATGGTGTATTTAAAATGGTAGCCGTTGAAGAAAAAAACATCCGAACTAATATCAGCGCCAGAACATCGCCTTTATTACAAAAAGTTTTTGCTATGCAAGACAAGAAATAAAATAGTTTTCAAGCCATTTGTTTTATAAAAAAATAAGATTAGTTTTGATTTCTTTAGAACACAAATAATAAAATTAATTTCGATAATTAGCTAAAAAATCCATTGTCGAAAGAATGAAATAATTATAAAATGCAAAAAATAACCATATTGATTCATTGCGAGGATCAAAAAGCAATTATCTCTTCAGTAACTAACTATATTGCCGGAATAGAGGGAAATATTATTTATCTGGATCAGCACGTTGATGCCAATGAAAATGTTTTCTTTATGCGTTTAGAATGCGAATTCAGTACTCAAAACTGGGATTTAGAATTAATTAAAAAAGATTTCCAGACTAATCTTGCTGATAAATTTAATATGTCTTGGGAAATTTACACCCAAGAATACAAACCCAGAATGGCACTTTTTATTTCTAAATACGATCACTGTCTATACGACATTTTAGGACGCTATAGCGCTGGTGAATTGCCCTTAGAAATTCCGTTGATTATTAGTAATCACGAAGATTTAAAAGGAGTTGCTGACCGTTTTGGAATTCCTTTTCATCATGTTCCGTTTAACAAGAGCATCAAGGAAGAAGGAGAAAAACAACAAATTGCCTTGCTGAAAGAATACAAAATCAATTTTATTGTTTTAGCACGCTACATGCAAATTATCACTCCAAATTTGATAGCATTGTACAAAAACAAAATTATTAACATTCATCATTCGTTTTTACCGGCATTTCCAGGCGCAAAACCGTATCATTCTGCATTTGCCCGTGGCGTTAAAATTATTGGCGCTACAAGCCATTATGTAACCGAAGAATTAGATGAAGGACCAATTATTGAACAAGATATCACTCGAGTTTCTCATAGTCACTCCATTGAAGATTTTATTGTAAAGGGTCGCGACTTAGAACGCAGCGTATTGGCAAGAGCCATAAAACTGCATGCAGAACGTAAAACAATGGTTTACAATAACAAGACGGTAATTTTCTCTTAAAACCATTTTACCCATATTAAATAGACGTTTAAACCTTAACTTATAACCAACAAAGTAATAACATATCCTTAACAGCTTATACCGCCTTTATATAGCATCTTTGCAATGTAATGAACTGGTTATTTATTATATTTGGTTTTGGTTAGTTAAAACAAGTGCTAGTATTTTCGGATACTAGCACTTCTTTATTTCAGGACATTTCTAACTCTTTTAGAATAGAAGAATTTACTTTAAAAAGCACCAAAAAAAGCTAAACTTAACACAAAAAACTAGGTTTTTAATGTTATGATAATGTAAATTTGCAAAAAAATCACTGCTATGAAAGGAATTCTGAAAGAGAGTAATGAAATTAAAAAATTACAAAACGAATTTAAAATCCTTACTGGAATAAAACAAAAAGACACTTCTAAAACTAAAAAGAAAGAAGAAGAATTGGTTCTGGAAGAATGCGAATTATAGTTTTTGGTGCAATTCTTTAAAATAATTCAAAGCTTTTAACAAGCGGCTTCCATGCCAGGAAAACATTTCACCATCAACTAGAATTATTTTGGCCTGACCACAAAAATCCTGCATTTCTAAAGCGTCTTTTTCTTTAAAAGGATAAGGTTCTGAAGACAGAAAAACAAAATCTAAATTTCCGTTTTCATTTATCTTTTCAAGTTCAATTTCAGGATACCTCGATTGATTGTCATAAACATTCTCAAAACGATTAAATTGCAATAATTCATCTATAAAATTACCTGAACCTGCCACCATATAAGGATTTTTCCAAATAAAATAAGCCACTTTTCGAATGGGTTTACTTTCGATAAACTTTTTGAAATCGCTCAAGGCAAAAGTTAAATTAGAATTCCATTGATTCGCTTCTCCAACACAATCAAATAAAATTCCAAAATCGTTTATCATTTTTAAATTATCCTCGATGGTAATAATATCAGTCACCCAAACCGGAACTATTTCTCGAAGATTTTCTACTATTTCTAAGGTGTTTTCTTCTTTGTTGCAAATAACAATATCAGGAGCTAGCGCTTTAATTTTATTATAATCTACTTTTTTTGTTCCTCCAACAATTGCTTTATTAGCTTTCAATTCTTTTGGATGAATGCAGAATTTTGTGATTCCCACAATTTTTGATTCTAAACCCAAATCAACCAATAATTCCGTTTGTGAAGGAACCAAAGAAATAATTCGCTGCGGTACTTTATTAAAAGTATGCAAAGTTCCAATGTCGTCAACTAAAGAATATTGTTTCAATGGATTTGATTTAAAATTGAAATTAAAAAAACCACTAAAAAGCATTGCTTCTTAATGGTTCTATATAAATTAGAAACTATTTTTCATTATTTAGACTCCAATATTGCCGCCATTTCTTGTTGGATTTTTAAAGCTTCTGCTCTTGCTTTTTCAGCAAAATCAGCTTCTTTTGAAGCATAAATAATTCCTCTGGACGAGTTAATTAACAATCCCACATTGGCATTCATACCATATTTACAAACTTCAGATAAACTTCCGCCTTGAGCGCCAACACCTGGAACTAGCAAGAAACTATCGGGAACTATTTTTCTGATTTCGGTAAAATATTCTGCTTTGGTTGCTCCTACCACATACATCAAATTAGCACTGTTTTTCCATGTTTTTGAAGTTTCTAAAACACGTTTATACAATTCTGTTCCATCTACATCAAGTGTTTGAAAATCGAAAGCACCTTCATTAGATGTCAAAGCTAACATGATGGTGTGTTTGTTTTCGAAAGCTAAAAAAGGCTCTACAGAATCTTTTCCCATGTAAGGTGCAACAGTAATACTATCAAAGTTCAAATCTTCAAAAAAAGCTTTGGCATACATGGAAGAAGTATTTCCAATATCGCCACGTTTTGCATCCGCAATTGTAAAAATGTTTGGATAATTTTCGTTGATATAATTAATCGTTTTTTGCAAAGACATCCAGCCTTTTATTCCATAAGCTTCAAAAAAAGCAGTATTGGGTTTGTAAGCAACAGCTAAATCATGAGTTGCATCAATTATGGCTTTATTGAATTCAAAAATAGGATCTTCTAGCGTTAAAAAACTTTGAGGAATTTTATTTAAATCGACATCTAATCCTACGCATAGAAAGGATTTTTTTATCTTAATTTGTTCAATTAGCTGTTGTGTAGTCATTGATTTTATTTTACAAAACGCAAAGTTACAAAGCCATTCCTAATTTATATAAGAATTATATAAGTTTCTATAAAAATTCTATAAAAGAATGAAGATGGTGCTCCACTAATTTTGGAAAATTATTGATTTATTTTATTACTTTTACTAAAACATTAAAATAATAACCTTGAAATTATTTTTAAAGACAGACACCCATTTTCTAATCAAAAAAATATTAGAAGAAAAATTAGATGTATTCTATATAAAATACAATCTAATTAACACCAATGAAATTTTATTTTTAGAGACTATTGATACTGCAACTTATAATAAAATAGCTTCGGTATTGAACGAGTATGGTTTTGAGATTATCGAAAACCAAAAAAATATTATTGTTCAAAAAATAAAAGAAACCATTATCGAAATGGTTTTTAACGACCAAGCCCCAGCGGTTAAAAGTTCAGTGTACCTTGCTGAAAAGCTCAACCATAGTTATGGTTATCTTTCGAATATATTTTCGGAAGTTACTTATACGTCAATTGAAAATTTTATTATTATTCAAAAAATTGAATATGTAAAAAAACTAATTGTCCACCATAACCTGACTTTAACCGAAATTGCTTTTAAACTCAATTATTCTAGTGTCGCGCATTTGAGTTCGCAATTTAAAAACACAACTGGAATTACGCCTTCGGCATTCCAACGCATCCTTAAAAAACGCACCGAAATCACCAATCAGAATATAAATTAAACCCCAAACCTACCTATGCAAAAAGATTTCATCTTAATTACGCTTGCAGATGATGACGAAGACGACAGATTATTTTTTACAGAAGCTTTTGATGAATTAAAAATCAACACTGTAGTAAATACTGTAAATGATGGTGTAGCCTTAATGAATTTCCTTAATGCTCCCGAAAGTATTTTGCCAAATATTATTTTTCTGGATTTAAATATGCCATTGAAATCAGGCATAGAATGTTTAAAAGAAATTAAAGAAAATCCTAAATTTAGTGATATTGTTATTGCTATTTACTCAACTTCTTCTTCTGAAGAAGACATCGAAAATACGTTTGTATTAGGAGCAAATATTTATATAAAAAAGCCAAATAATTTTGGAAAACTAAAAGACGTCTTATCTGAAGTTGTTACCATAAACTGGCAATATATCACTTCAGGATTAAATAAAGATAATTTTTTATTACGAATGTAAACTATGCTAAAAACCCAGTTATTCAGTTCCATAAATTTTATCAGAGCTGTATTTTTGATCGCTTTTTTTATTTTAATTTTTTTAGCCTCTGTCACTTACCGACATATAAAAGAATTAGATAAAATAACCGATTCAATTATTAAAACTTATGAAATTTCTATAGAATTAGGTCAACTTATTTCGCATATAAAAGATGCCGAAACAGGGCATCGTGGTTATATTATTACTAATGATTCGCTTTATCTAGAACCATTTACTAGTGCACGAAGAAAAATTAATCATTCTTTCCAGTCCCTAAATAATTTAATAAATGGTGATTCCATAAAAGAACAAAAACTACATAGAATTTATGATTTAGTAGACAAACGTTTTTCTTATTTTAAAAACAATTTTTCCAACAAAGAAGAATTCAACAGGGATTTTAGAGATGGAAAAATAGTTATGGATGTTTTGAGAAATGAAATCAATACTATGCTCAGCACCGAGAACAAACTATTAAATTTAAAAGGAAAACTTTATAAATACAATAATTCTAATACACCGCTAATTATATTTTCTACTTTCCTGATTTCTATTTTGATTTTAGGCTTGGGTTATTTACAAATAATTAAAAACTACAAGGATCTAATGAATCAAAACATTAGGTTGAGAATATTTGATGAATCTAGCAAACAAGCAGAAATACTTGGAAAATACGGAAGCTGGTTATTTAATATTGAAGACAAAACTTTTAATTATTCTGACAATAAATTTCGTTTGTTAGGTTCAGAACCGCAATCTTACCTTCCTACTTTTGAAAATCTTTTAGATAATATTCATCCTGAAGACAAAGAAATTCTTGCTGATGCTTTTGAGCAAATGGAAAAAGACGAAAGTTTTCCTCTTATTCGCTATAGAATAATTAAAAAAGACACGCTCGAAATACGCCATTTTAGAACCACCGCTAAAATATTTATTGACCGATTAGAAAATAAAAACATAATTGGTACCACACAGGATATTACCGAAGATTATAATAAAACCCAGTTAATTAAACTAAGAAATAACGAGTTAGAACAAAATAATAAAGAATTGACTGAATTCAATCATGTTGCCAGTCATGATTTACAAGAGCCTCTTCGAAAAATTCAAACTTTTATTTCTCGAATTGAGGATAGAGAAAAAGAAACATTATCTGCAACTACAAAAGGTTATTTTGAAAAAATTCAAGAAGCTTCTAATAGAATGCGTATTTTGATTGATGATTTATTACAATATTCCAGAACCAATCGATCAGAAAAGAAATTCGAAATTACCGATTTGAATACGGTTGCAAATAATGCAATAATCGAACTTTCGGAAAATATTGCTGAGAAAAAAGCTCAAATTAATTTTGAAAACCTGCACAAAGTAGATGGTATCTCATTTCAACTGGAGCAGCTTTTTATCAATATCATTAGCAATTCGCTAAAATATTCAAAACCAGACGAACCTACTGTAGTAACTATCACAACTAAAAAAGTGAAAAGTTCTAAATATCCTAAACTAAAAGACAATTCGAAAAGAGAATATATAAAAATCACTTTTAAAGACAATGGACTTGGTTTTGAACAAAAATATGCCGAAAAAATATTTTTACTTTTCAATAGATTACATGCTAAAAACGAATTCCCTGGAACAGGTGTGGGATTAGCAATTTGTAAAAAAATTGTCGAAAATCATAAAGGCTGTATTTTTGCAAAAGGAAAACCTAATGAAGGTGCAACTTTTGAAGTGTACCTTCCTATTTTAAATTAAAACTATATAACATTTTCTAAAAATAATATAAAAAGAAAAAAATATCTTTTATTTATATTTACCCAAAATGCGCCTAATGAAAATTCTAAGAAGCAAACATTATCTTTTACTTTTCTTGCTGTCTTTTATCTACAGTGTGATATTTATTTCTTGCGAGAAAAAAAATAAATCAACTAAAGAGACAATAAAGCTCCAAAAAACTGAAGACAAAAAAGTAGTTGGTACAAATATTGAAGCAACCGAAGTAAGTGAACAAATATTAATCCAAATTGCCGAATCTAATTTAAAAGTTGTAGCAATTGCACAAAAAGCGCAAGAAGGTAAATTAAAAAAGAGCACCCGAAACGCATTAGAAGAAGTTGAAGAAAATCATATTCAGATAAAAAATAAGATTAGAAAAATTGCAAAAGACAACTTCATCATTATCCCGAATACCTTATACGATACCTCAATTTTAAAAAACTTTATTGATGAAATGAGTACTAGTTTATACCTGAAAAAATTAGAAAACTCATTGAATTTAGAATTAGAGCTTTACAAAAAAATAAATACAACTATTTTAAACAAAGATTTAAAAACATTGTGCGAGCAAGCAATGCCAATTATTAAGAAGAACATTGCTGCAGTAAATAAAGAACAAAAGCAGCTACAATAAGTATCTAAACAACATATAAAATTATAATTCTTATAATCAGTCACAATATACTTTCGAGAAATAGAAATGAATTAAAAACACCTTATATCAAGGTGTTTTTTTGTTTATAACTGTTAATGGAAATTGTATAAAAGTCTCAAAATATCCTGTAATATTTTTAAAGCAAACATGTCGCACCTTTGTAATGTAGCCTAGGAACTACTCTAAATCTAATTTATAGTTTAACAATTAATCATTAAAAAAATAGACACTTTATGAAAAAATTATTTTTATCTGGAATTATCTGCCTTTCATTTGTAAGTTTTACAAAAGCGCAAGAATTAAGCCCTTCAGTAGGTATTAAAGGAGGAGTTAACTTTACTAATCTTTACACTGAAGATGTTGATGACAACAATGTATTAACAAGTTTTAATGCGGGTCTATTTGCTAACTTTCCTGTTTCGTCAGCAGTATCGATCCAACCCGAGCTTAACTTTTCTAGAAAAGGATCTGAATTAGTTTATGACAATATTTTTGCTTCTGGAACAACAAAATTAAAACTGAATTATCTAGAAATGCCAGTTTTATTAAAACTTAATGTAACACCTAATTTCAATGTTCATTTTGGTCCTTATGTAGCTTATTTAATAGATGGACAAGCTACTAATGAAACTGATGGTGGTTCTTTCAATTTTGAAGAAAACATTGATAATGATGATTTAAACAAATGGGATTATGGTTTAGCAGCAGGTGTTGGATTTGATTTTGGTTCAACTTCATTAGGTGTTCGTTATAACTATGGATTGCAAACCATTGGTAAAGAAAGAACTTTTGCAGGAGAAAGCTACACATTTCCAGACTCAAAAAATAGTGCTTTGAGTGTGTATGTTGGTTTCAAACTTTAATATTCATTAATCTAAAAAAACACAATCATGGGAAACATTCTCTATCTAGTCGCAGTATTATTAGTAATATTCTGGGCTTTAGGATTCTTTGTATATAGCATTGGAAGTTTAATACATATCTTATTAGTAATAGCTGTTATAGCAATATTAATGAGAATTATTAGCGGAAGACGCCTATAAATTAAAGTTTTTTAAAATTAAAATAAATAATAACTAAAATTCGAAAATTATGAAAACGAACAAAGTAATATTAGGAGTAATCGGTGGATTAGCAACTGGAGCAATTTTAGGAGTTCTTTTTGCACCAAATAGTGGAAAAAACACAAGAAAAAAAATTGCGGATAAATCTAAAACCCTTAAAGACAACACAAAAAAGGATTTAGACAAATTGATGCAAAAATTAGATGAGAAATACCAATCTGTTTCTGAAACTGCAAATAAATTTTTGCATGAAGGAAAAGCAAAAATCGAAAATGAAATTGCTAAGAAAAACTAAGCTTTTTTTTACACGAGACGGTAATCTTTTTGCAAAAGAATAAAAAATAGAACACAATAATTGTAGATATGAAAAATACAATCAAAAATCTAGCTATCCTAGCTTTATTAATCTTAGGAACTGCTAATGCTAAGGCTCAAGACCTTTCTAATGATAATTACGAACAAAAATTTAGACTTGGTATTGGTGCTACAGTAGGTTATCCATTTGAAGATCCTTACGACATAAATGTTGGTGGTGATGTTCGATTACAATATGACTTATCAAAAAGATATTCGCTTACAGCAACAACAGGTTTTAATAACCTATTTGTTAGCGGAGATGATAACGATTTAGGATATATACCTGCTAAATTGGGTTTTAAAGCCTTTGTTTTAAAAGATCAATTTTACTTAATGGGTGAAGCTGGAGCTGCTTTTGCAGTAACAAATGGTTATGATCAAACTTCTCTTTTATTAAGCCCAAGCATTGGATATGCTACAAAATATATTGATATCAGTGTTCGCTATGAATACCTTCCTGATTTTCCAACATTAGAAAAAAATACTGTTGACAAAGGCTTAGGTCAAGTTGCCTTACGTCTTGCTTACGGTTTTAAACTGTAAAAAATGAGCGAGTAGTATTTTTATGAATACTACTCGTGCTTTAAATACTATTATCAATAAAAATTCTCAAATTATGAAAAATTTAAATAAATGTCTGGCCGTAATAGCCCTAGCCGTAATTGTAACTTCATGTAAAGATGAAAAACAAGAAATGGCAAAACAAAAAGTAGATAATTTTAAAATGTACGTTGACTCCGTTAGTGAAGTTACTGCTGAAAAAACTTCCGAAAACTGGGAAGCTGTTGAAGCAAGATATGCTACAACTAAAATGGAAGCTCAAGAAGCTATTGAACAGTTAGAAAACAAAATGGAAATGGATTCCGTTATCGTTAAAGCTGATAATAAATACGAAGAGTACAAAGCTAACGTAATGTTGAAAAAAGATGCTATGGTACGTGATAATTTCAGAAATAGCTTCTTTACTGAAAAAGTAAATGACGATATGAAATTTGAGTGGGTAAACAAAGATAACATTGCCGACGTTTATGAAAATTTTGTAAATACTGCTGAGAAAAACAAAGATTCTTATTCTAGAGAAAATTGGGATGAAATCAAGTTAATGTATGAAGCATTAGATACTAGAAAAAACACAGTTGAAAAAGAAGGCTTATCTTCAAAAAACAACATCAAAATTGCTGGTCTCAAAATAAAATTTGCTACCATGTATAGAATTAACAGAGCATCTGCTAAATCTAATGAAAATGTAGAAGCTAAAGAATAAATTTAGCTAATATATAAAGTTAAACGGCTTCAGTTTTAAAAAATCGAAGCCGTTTTTATAAAATTACATCTCCTTCTCTAGAATTTTCTTTAAACCTTCATTAGAGTGATGCCCTAATTTAGGATTAACTACTTCTCCTTTTTTGTTGACCAAAACATAATGTGGAATACCTGAAATATTAAACTTTTGAGACAAATAATTCCATTCATCTTCTGAAACTCTATAATGTTCCCCTTTTATATTTGGAATACTGTTATTCCATGTTTTTTCAGGAGAACTTTGGTTTGTTATGTACAAAAAAACCACTTCTTTACCTTTCATTTCCTCTTTTAGAGACGCAATTTCTTTAATTCCTTGCATACATGGGCCGCACCAGGTTGCCCAAAAATCGACATAAACTACTTTGCCTTTAAACTTAGCTAACATCGAATCAAATAATTCATCGCCTTCTGTTTTCTTAACCGTATTGATTACAAAACCCGTTTGTGTCTTATTGGATTCTATCTTTGAAACAATCCTATTGTTTTCAACAACAATATAATGGGATAAAAAAGGATGCTTTATTTTTCCCTGTATCCATTTTAATTGATTATCAGTATATGGAGTAAAATTACTGTCTAAATATCCTGATTTTTGTTGCAAAGTAAACACATCATATACAAATGATTCCTTTACACCAAAGACTTTATTGAGTTTATCATTCAACTTTTGAAATTCTCTTTCATCGGCTATTTGTTGAATATTATCCTTGTACTTTTCATTAAAAGCCTTTAAACTTTCACCATATTTATCATAAAATTGTTTTTGAATTGCTATTTCTTCTTTGGTCAATTGAGCCAATTTTGTACCAGTAACCAATTCTTTTTCTTCCGCAGTAAGAGATACTCCTTGAGTTTTCAAATAATCTGCCAAAGCTATTACCGAAACACCCACCTTTGGATTATCCTTTTGTAATTTAGTATGAGCCTCATTGTGATTTTCTTTAAATTTTTGAATTTTACTCAGATTTGCAATATAAAATTCAAACTCCTTGGTACTGATCTTTTCTATTTTTTTACTGGCTGCCACCATCTCCAACTCCTCTTTAGATAATGCAATACCTGATTTCTCAAGTGACTCGGCTGTTTCGGAAGTTGAATTATAAGAATAACTAACTCCATTATTTCTAAAAATATCAACAAACCTCAACCTATTTATAAAAGAACTATAATTAGCCGATAGTACTGCCAATTCATTATTCAAAATAGCTTCGGTAATAAAATCATAATAAGATGCCTCTACTTTATAATCTTGTACAGTTATATTTTCTGACGGAGTTTCTTTTGAAGATATACTTCTTTTTGCCATTTCGCTATACATATCATAACTTAGAATATTCTGAAAAGCCATATATTCAACATCCAATTTCTTTATTTGAAATGCTTTCTGACTAATCAATTGCTTTTTTGCCAGTTCATTCAAAGTTTGCATTTGTTTGTCTTTTATCTCCAAACAAACTTTTTTAAAGGCTTCCGGATTGAGTGTTGAAATTGAGTTTCTCAGTTTTTGATACTCTTCATAAGATCCAACCTTTTCTAAAGTCATAAGGTCATTATTTATTCTGGCGCAATCGCCCATAAACAATGGAGTATCTCTATCGATAACCTGAAAGGTTTCTTTTCCAGGTTCTACAAAGACCAATGTATTAACTCCCGACAAACGCACAAATATAAATTGTGGGTGCTCTAATAGAAACTTTACCGAAAAGCTACCATCCTCAGCAATTTTAACCAAATGAGAATCTTGATTTCCAGTAAAAACATTATTTACATACACATTGCCAGTTTTTCTACCCGCTCTAGTAGTATATCCTTTTATAAAACCAGAATAAGTAGCTGAATCTGACTTAAAAATATTTGATGAATACACATCGTCATTAGCTAATTTATAGTTTGGATTATCTATTTTTTCAGTACTATAAGTTGTTAAATTTTCTTTATTTGTTCCAAATTTTACCGCTCCTTTTTTATCTATTTGTGCATAAATAGTCTTTTCTTTTCCAGTGTTTTCAAGTACAATAGTAAAATTATTTTTTCTGTTTTCTACTGTTCTATATTTCCAAACTGCTTGATCAACAACTGCCTGATTCGTATAAAATCCGTAATCCCATTGATTACTTCCATCGGTTTGAAACCAATTACCCTGTAAGGCTTTAGGTATTAACGATTCCGAATCTTTTTCGTTAATTACAATATCATAGATGGACCAATCACCACCTTCATTGGCCTCACCAAAATCTACTTTATTTACCGTATTATCTAATTTAGGAAAATACAATTTATAACTCACTTCTCCACTTTCGGGCATGATATATCTTTCGGCTATGGGAATACCTTCCGTTTTTGTTACAAAAATCTTTTCACCATCATTAACATCTTGTATGAAAGATTCTTTAGGAATAAAAATCCATTGTCCCGGAGAATATTTAATATAGAAATGAATGATTGTCTCCGAATCAGTCAATTCAATTTTAGTTAATTTCCCCGGAAGATTACTTAAACCATAGTCTGGTTTATCAATTGTTTTCTGTGAAAACATCACAGTGCTCAGCAGAAGCATTACAAAAAGCATTAAAGTTTTTTTCATGTTTTTTTGGGTTGGTTGCGTTAATAATTGTTGAGAGAATAAAAATATTACACAAATGAACTATTGAATCAATTTAAAAGCCATCAATTTCTGATGAACTGCAAAATTACTCTTGTGAGTTACATCTTTATAATCACCCTGCCCTCAACGGTGAGTAGAAAATATAAGAACGTATTATTTGTAAGTTTATTAATCTTTTTCAAACATAATCAATTGTATGAAAAAAGAACACAACTAAATGTTAAAATCACACTTATAATTGGGTTTAAAAATTATAAAAATTGTAAGTACTGGTTTTATCTACATCAAGAATAATTTTATTACTTAAATAAAAAGTACAATCAGAAGTGTTTTTTAAACTTCCAGACAAATTTTCAATTCTTTTTTTAATCGGAGCATTTAGTTTTGTCTTATCTAAGTTAACCACTAACTTTTCCAGTTTTTCTCCTTCAAGATAAATATCAGAATCTTTTGATTGTAGCGAAATACAAGAGATGTTTTTAAATCTCAAATCCAATCTGGACTTGATTGTACTAATATTTAAGGTATCAGCATTAAAATCCATCAGGTTAACATTTGAATTCTCTTTCGCTACAATTTTTTTTAGAGCAACACAAAAAATATCTGTTGCAACGCTGTAATTTTCAGCTAAATCTTTAATTGGTTTGCGTGAAGAAACAAATAGCGTATCATTTCTTACGATATAAGTAGGAAAGTTAGCAACAGAACCTTTCTTAGAAGACTGTACTATCTTGTTTTCTTTTGCATTCCGCAAATAAAAAAAAGCACCAGGTTCAGCAACTACGACCGAGAAAGTGGCTATTTTTTTTTCTTTTCTGGAAAAATTAGCTGGATCATTAATAACTTCATAATATTTTGAGCCAACACATAAAAAGATTATTCCTCCAAATAGAAAAATTAAAAAAGAAATAAATAGGATGTTACTTGTTTTCATAGTCGTTATTTTTAATAACCGTTAGTAATTCGTTTAAGTCGGCAGAGTTTAATTGGAGTAATTGAACTTTAAGTAGGAAATCAGGTAAATCCTGATTGAAAAAATTTTCTTTTTCAGTTTGCTTGATGAGTTCTAAAGCCTTTTCGGAGACAAAAAATCCAATGCCTCGCTTGTTGTCAAAAATACCAGATTCTTGCAAATTAGCATAAGCACGCATGACGGTATTGTGATTCACTTCAAACTCAGCAGCCAGATCCCGTACCGAAGCCACCCGATCACCCGATTGCAATTGTCCTTCTAAAATTTGCCTACAGAGATTATCTACTATTTGCAGATAAATCCCTTTGGTTGATTTAAAATCCATATTAAGCTTCTTTTTCTTTTAATTTAAAATAAGTAATGGGCAGAAAAAATAACCAAGAAAATAGTGAGAGTAATAAAATGAAAAATTCCCCGCTATGCACATTATCTAAAACTAAAAAATCTTTAAATTTAACTTCAAAATCATTCGTTTCCTGAGGGTAAAAAATATGGGAAAGTAACATAGAAAATAAAATACAGCTTCCAAATGCAATTCCAGAAACCACAACCGTTTTTATCAAAGCATAACGCTTAAAGTATGTTGCCCCAGCAAAAAGATAGGCTCCATAAGAGAAAAAGCCAAAAATCATAATAAGTATCTCTGGAATACTCCACATTTTATCAATATTTCTTGTTATCAAAAAACGAAACTCAAAATAAGGAATTAAAGACGGATCTAATCCTGAATCTCCTGGGATTAAAGAGGCTTTTGCTAAACGAATAGCGATCCAGAATATTCCCAATGCAATAGGAATAAAGAAACCCATTCTTAATAAAAATTGAGCTAAAAATTTTTCAAAAGTAGAAGCTGGACTTAGTAAATAATTTGCCGTCTTAATTTTATCCGTCAAATCAGGAAACGCCGTTCCCACAACTATTCCAACTGCCATCATAAAAAACACAAAACAGATCATATAATTATTATAAATAGAATTTTCATATTTAATCATACTATCTTTAGCAGCATTAAGAAACCAATACGATAATAAATAAGTTATCAATACTAATCCTAGTAAAGACAAAAGATATTTGGTTCTATTAATAAGTAAGTCTTGCTGGAATAAACGAACGAATCGTTTCAAATTAAAATGGTTATTAAACGGCATGGCTTTCTGGTTTTAAGATTACTTTATTGATAATAGCATTAAAGAGCAATTCAATGTCTATTTCGGTTTCTTCCAGTTCATTTGCTGCTGCAATAATTCGATATCCGCCTAAACATTTCTCTTGGTAAATTGGATTTTCTATTCCCGCTAAACTAGTCACGGTTTTAAATTGCAGTTGTTTACTAATTTCAAAAATAGTTTCGTTGTAAACCATTTTACCTTCGTCTAAAACTACAATGGTATCAATTATAGTTTCGATATCTTTTACCTGATGCGTTGAAATTAAAACCAACTGTTCATCGGAAACCGAACTAACTAAGATTTTTCGAAATAAACTCTTAGACGGAATGTCCAAACCATTTGTGGGTTCGTCCAGAATTAATAAACTGCAATTTGTTGATAGTGCAAAAGCAATCAGGAACTTTTTGCGTTGTCCATGCGAAAGTCCGTTGAGACTTTTTTTAGCGTCTAATTCGAATTCTTGCAAAATGCGGTTCATTTTTTCATAATCGAATTTGGGATACAAAGGAGCTGTTGCCTTTATATACAAACCAATAGTAATGGAAGGAAAGGAAAACTCCTCAGAAACCATATAAGTATCTGACAAGAAATCAGGCAATCGATCAAAAGGTTTAAAACCATTAATATTCAATGCTCCAGTTTGAGGTTTTAGTAAGCCTGTAATTAACTTCAAAAAAGTTGATTTACCAGCTCCATTTTTCCCCAGCAGCCCTACAATACTTCCATTGTGCTGCTCAAAAGATAAATCAGTAAACAAAGCGTCCTGCTTTTTATACTGAAACGTTAAGTGTTGAATGCTTATCATAACATATATTTTATTAGTGTACTGGTTTTCTAGTACACAAAAGAATGAAAAAAGTAAATACGAAACAAGTGATTCGATAAAAAATCTTACTTATTTTTACTTAAAAGAACAAAAACCTATAATTTACTGGGGAAATCAAGAGAAAAAAAATTGGATTATTTTAATCCAAAAATTAAAATCATACTTTTTCAGACGAGACAGACATAAAAAAAGCCCTAAACTTTCGTTTAAGGCTTTCTACACAATTTTTGATTGTATTATTTTCTACTTCTGATTTTTCTAGCCAAAAGTGTGTTTTGTAATAACATAGCAATGGTCATTGGCCCCACTCCTCCTGGAACGGGAGTAATGAAAGATGATTTTTTGCTTACTCCATCAAAATCAACATCTCCTTTTATAACATAACCTTTAGGATTTGATGCATCATCCACACGAGTAATTCCCACATCAATAATAACTACCCCCTCTTTTACCATATCGGCTTTTAAAAATTCTGGAACTCCTAAAGCCGTAATAATAATATCAGCATTTTTAGTGTATTCTTCTAAATTTTTAGTTCTACTGTGTGTCAATGTTACTGTTGAATCTCCAGGATATCCTTTGCGACTCATTAAAATACTCATTGGTCGACCCACAATGTGGCTACGTCCAATAACTACAGTATGTTTTCCTGAAGTTTCTACTTTGTATCTTTCTAACAACTGCATGATTCCAAATGGTGTTGCTGGTAAAAATGTTTCCATTTCCAAAGCCATTTTTCCAAAATTAGCCGGGTGAAAACCATCAACATCTTTATCGGGATCAATTGCCATTAATATTTTTTCTTCGTCAATGTGTTTTGGCAAAGGCAACTGAACGATATAACCATCTAAATTATCATCTTCATTCAATTCTTTGATTTTTGCTAATAATTCCCCTTCTGTTGTTTCTTCTGGCAAAGCCACTAAAGTAGAATCGAAACCAATTTGCTCGCAAGAACGCACTTTACTTCCTACATAAGTCAAGCTAGCTCCGTTGTTTCCCACTATTACTGCAGCTAAATGAGGAACTTTTTCTCCATTGGCTTTCATTTGTTGTACTTCGACAGCAATTTCTTTTTTAATGTCTTCCGAAGTTTTTTTTCCGTCTAATATTTGCATAAGAACAGTTTGTTGTTTATCGTTTTTAGTTTGTTGTTTTTGATGTAATTTCAAATCTGAATTCTGTAAACTGCTCACTGAAATCTAAAATCTGAATACTTTTTTACTTCATCCCCGGCATACCTCCTGGCATTCCTTTCATTCCGCCCATCATTTTCATCAGGTTCTTTCCACCTGGCCCTTGCATCATTTTCATCATTTTACTCATTTGGTCAAACTGTTTCATCAACTGATTTACTTGCTCAATCTTAGTTCCAGAACCTTTAGCAATTCTTGCTTTTCTTTTTACATCAATCAAAGCTGGTTTTTTTCTCTCAATTGGAGTCATCGAATATATGATAGCTTCAATATGCTTGAAAGCATCATCTTCGATTTCTACATCTTTCATGGCTTTTGAAGCTCCTGGTATCATCCCAACCAAATCCTTCATGTTACCCATTTTCTTTACTTGTTGAATTTGAGTTAAGAAATCATCAAAACCAAATTCATTCTTAGCAATTTTCTTTTGTAATTTTCTAGCTTCCTCTTCATTAAATTGCTCTTGTGCTCTTTCTACCAACGAAACAACATCTCCCATTCCAAGGATACGTTCCGCCATACGATCTGGATAGAAAACATCAATAGCTTCCATTTTCTCACCAGTACCTACAAATTTAATTGGTTTATTAACCACCGATTTAATAGACAAAGCAGCTCCACCACGAGTATCACCATCTAATTTGGTTAAAATAACTCCATCAAAATTCAAGATATCGTTAAACGCTTTTGCAGTATTTACCGCATCTTGTCCTGTCATCGAATCCACAACAAACAAGGTTTCCTGTGGTTTAATTGCAGCGTGAACACGAGCAATTTCGTCCATCATTTCCTGATCCACTGCTAAACGTCCCGCAGTATCGACAATTACTACATTAAAACCATTTTCTTTAGCATGCTTAATTGCATTTTGTGCAATTTCAACTGGGTTTTTATTCTCTGGTTCTGAATATACTTCAACACCAATAGCATCTCCTACAACATACAACTGCTGAATAGCCGCTGGACGGTAGATATCACAGGCAACCAAAAGTGGTTTTTTATTCTTTTTTGTTTGAAGATAATTAGCCAATTTTCCAGAAAAAGTAGTTTTTCCAGAACCTTGTAAACCAGACATCAAAATTATAGAGGGAGTTCCTTGCAAATTAATTCCTGCTACATCACCTCCCATTAATTCAGTCAACTCATCTTTAACCAACTTTACTAACAACTGTCCTGGTTGTAAAGTAGTTAACACGTCCTGACCTATGGCTTTGTCTTTTACTCTGGCAGTAAAATCTTTGGCAATTTTAAAGTTCACATCGGCATCCAACAGCGCACGACGCACTTCTTTCAAAGTATCGGCAACATTTACTTCGGTAATTTTACCGTGACCTTTTAGTATATGAAAAGCTTTATCTAATTTTTCGCTTAAATTATCAAACATAGTATTGTTTTTTTTGGAGTTGCAAATATAAGATAAACGGTTAAAGTTAAAAAGTTTAAAGTTCAAAGTTTTTTAGACTTCTCTTATTTTTTTCTATTCGAGCCCAAACTAAAAAGAGGCTGGAAAAATCCAACCTCTTTTTGACAAAAAAATAAAAAAACCAAGTAATTAAGTTCATGAACACTTTGTTGATAGGAACACCAAAGCGTAAACGCTAATTCAATTCTTAAAAGTGAAACAAATATATAACTATTTTTATTTATTCTAAATAAATACTGAGTATTTTATTTGGCTTTTTATATTCCCTAAAACACATAATTACAACTAATTAAAAACAGAAAACTTAATTATTTAAAAAAAAATAAAAATCTGGTAGGGTAAATGATTTTCAAAATGTTTCATTAACAAACGATAACTATTTAAATTTAAAAAAAATGAAAAACAAAAATTTATTACTCGCCATTTTAGGACTTTCCTTATGCACTGTATCTTGTAGCAACGATGACACAAAAAATGAAGGAGAGAATGTCAAACTTATTGCTAAATCAACCTATGGGAGCAATAGTGTAAAAACTGCCAAAACAACTGCAAAAAACAACTCGACTGTAGAGGTAACTTCCTTTAAAATTAACATCAAAGAAATCGAATTTGAAATGGACGATGACTTTTCTTCAGGAGATGGTTTTTATGATGATGATGATGACATCGAATTAAAAGGACCTTTTGAATTGAGTATTCTTGGTGGAGCAACAGAAATTGTAGGTCTAAATATTCCGAATGGAGTTTATGAAGAAGTTGAATTTAAAATACACAAAAGCAACAATAGTTCCAGTGATATGTTTAACAAATCAATAAAAATGGAAGGAACTATAAATGCTGTTCCGTTTATTTTTTGGCATAATGTAGAAGAAGATTTTGAAATTGATTACGAAGACACCAATCAACAGCTAGTAGTAACCGAAAATGCAAAAGTAAATGTGGTCTTTGATTTTGATTTGAACGCAGTACTTGCCAACGTTGATTTAAGCAGTGCCGTTGATGGGAACAAAGATGGTATCATTGAAATTAGCCCAAATGATCCTGATGGAAATCGCTCATTGGCTAACAAAATAAAAGATAAAATTAAAGATTTTTGTGATCTAGAAGACTAAAATTTTCTGCCAAAAACTTAATGTTATACCTTAAAAAAACCGTTGCTTAATAGCACGGTTTTTTTTGTTTCCAAAAGTTGGAAGAAACATTTTAATCAATACGAGATGATTTTTCATTAATCGATTAAGATTTAACTACTCCGTTCATTGCATAAATATGAAGTAATTTTAAATGTAAACTGTTGTTTTGATTAGGAATACATTGGCTTAAAAAAAGCATAACAAAGGGTCAAAAAAAAGCCTTTTGAAAAACTCCTATAACAAGCTAATCAAATAGAAACTTTATTGTAACCAACATTCAATTCTAAATAATACAAGCCAAAAAAAAGCAAGACTTTTGAAAAACTCCTTTGACAAGCTAATAAAATGGAAACTTTATTGTAACCAACAATCAATTCTAAATAATACAAGCCAAAAAAAAGCAAGCCTAGAGATAAAGCTTGCTTAATAAAAGTCAATCGCCTTTGGGCAGAATGTATCTTTAATATTGCTATTGATAACGGGTTAATTTTTTGAAAGAGTCAAATAACTCGGATCGTCATCATCGGTATTTTCTTTAAATCGAATAGAATTATTAGAAAATTCTATGACTTTCCAATCTTCCTCTAATTCAGACAAATCATCATCCATAAAAGAAAAGTCTATAAAATCTCCAGAAGCAATTGTTGTGTAAGACCATGATCCCGTTGAATTTTGATTCGTTTTTATAACAGAAGTCGTATTATTGGCATTAAAAACAAAAGAATATCCTGCATACTCATCGGTTTCATCGTCATCATCATCATAAAAATAACCTACACGCCATGAACCTGATTTTAATATTTCTAAAAAAGAAGCTGTACTACCGCTATTGCATTGTGGAATGGCACTTTCGATAAAATTCTCCAAAGCGTTATTGTCAGCTATACTAATTGAATTTCCTAGGGCATTAACTCCCATTATAGGATACGTGATTTCAGTAAGATCTGTTTTTTTTAAATTAGTTACAAAACTAAAAAACTGACTGCTATTTCGTAAAACAAGCGTACTGGCCAATTGATTATTCACATCATACAAGTTCAAGGTTATTGGATACACGATCCTTACACAACTTATTTCGGCTAAATTCGATTCTGGAGTACAGTTGTTTTTCGCATTCTGAAACTCAAGCGATGTATTAATGTTTTTTACAGTACCATTTTTAAACACAATGGCTATGGGATAAACAAAATTAACTATATCATCATCAGTAGTGGAAACATCCTTCTTATCTTGTACGGTTTGATAATCACTACTAGTATTGACAACAATTGTTTGGGAATTTACTATAACAGTAACGGGCAATTGCACTGCAAAACAACTCGTTCCATCCAAAACATTGTCTAAAAAAGTAGGAACCTGAGTCATTCTAGCAATAAGTTGAGTCAGGGGAGAATTAGCAACCAAAGCATTAGGCGCTGGGTCATTGGCACCACCAATTATTATTTCTTCTTCACGTTGACAGCAAATCAACAATGCAAAAGATAAAATAACCAAAAACAGAAGTTTTACTTTCATGATATAAAAGGAATTACAAAGTAAATTACGTTTCATTAAACATACAAATTTAGTCTATTTTACTAAAGGCTACATCAAACTTAAACGTAAAATCAAAAATCATTTTTTTTCAAATACACTCTAAAAGTTCCTAATACAAGGACTTTATTTTCAAAAAAATCACACCACTGTTCGCACTATTTTTTTGAATTCGTGTATATTTGTATATACAGTAAACAGATGAATAGCAGCTTACCCTACCCTTACGTTAATTTTTATTCGATTTAGTATGTCTGAAATTTGTCAAGAATCTATTTTTTCAGCTTTTTTTAAAAAGCATGTTGTTTCGCTACGCAATTTTTTAATATACAAATTTGGTCAAACAGAGCAAGCAGAAGATTTGGTACAAGATGCTTTTATCAAACTTTGGCAAAATTGTGCTGATGTGCCTATTGATAAAGCCAAATCTTATTTGTACACCTTAGTCAATAATGCTTCGCTTAATGTGATAGCACATGAAAAAGTAAAATTAAATTACAGCAACACACACTCAAATGCCGAAATAGAGTACAAAAACCCTGAATATATTTTAGAAGAAGAGCAGTTTAAAAACCAATTACTAACCGCTATCGAACGCCTTAATGAAACCCAGCGAGTTGCTTTTTTAATGCATCGAATTGACGGAAAAAAATATACCGAAATAGCCGAAATATTAAACATCTCTGTCAAAGCAGTTGAAAAACGCATTCATTTAGCATTAACCGAATTACGCAAAGAATTTAAAAATTTTAAGTAGGGTAATTACACTCTCAATTGTTATAGTAGAAAGCAAAGCACATGAAAGAAAACTTTACATTAGCAAAATGGCTAGACGGTACAATAGCTGACGAAGATTTAGCACAATTGAAGCTAGAAGAAGATTTCTTGGTACTTGAGAAAATAAAAAAGCATTCGGCAAATTTACAAACCACAGGCTTCGATCCTGAGGCTATGTTGCAAAGCATATTGGATGCTAAAGAAACGGTAATTCCAATCCAACAGCAAAATGTTAGCAAAAATCCTTTTGCCCTATTTTTAAAAATAGCTGCGGTTTTAGTAATAGTATTAGGGATCTGGTTGACGTATGATGCGACCAATCCGGTAACATATACTGCTACTAACGGCCAACAAACCCGTTTTGTTCTTCCCGATCATTCTCAAGTAATTTTAAATGCTGGTTCTCAAATTACCTACACCAAATGGAACTGGAATTCGAATAGAAATCTTGATTTAAAAGGAGAAGCTTTTTTTAAAGTCGCTAAAGGACAAAAATTTACGGTACACACCGCATTAGGAAACGTATCGGTTCTAGGAACACAATTTAACGTAAAATCCAGAAACAAAAGACTTGATGTAAGTTGTTTTGAAGGAAAAGTAGCTGTTGCTTATAGTGATAAAATCGAAAAAATAACAAAAGGACAATCAGTAACAATACTAAACAATCAAAAAGTAACTACTACAGCTACCTACCAAAAGCAACCCTATTGGCTAACCCAAAAACTACATTTTGAACAAGCTCGTTTACAAGACATACTGCAAGAAGTAGAACGACAATACAACATAACAATTACGTACAATACCAACATAAGCAACCAATTATTTACTGGAGAAATACCTGCTAACAACATCAAAGTGGCGCTCCAGATGATTAGTAGTACTTATGGAGTAAGCATCAACAAAAAAGACGATAAAAACTACCAACTCATTGAATCTTTTGAAAGTAAATAAATCGATTGCTGCACTTTTTTTGCTGTTAGTTATTTTTTTTGATGCCAAAGCCCAAAACAAAGCGGCTTTCGAAAACTTGAAAACCGTATTAAAAAAAATAGAAAAACAACATCAAGTTCATTTTAGCTACCTCGAAAAAGATGTTGCTGGAGTCTCTGTACAATCGCCAGCAAAAGAAAAAACAATTGAGAGTAAAATCGATTTTTTAATCCAAGAAACTGAGTTAAATTTTGAATTTATCACTAGCAATTACATCGCTATTAGTCACAAATCCAAAACAACAACAATTCGGTTTCAACTGAAAGATGCAACAAACACAATACCAATTGAAGCGGCAACTATAAAAATTAACGGCAGCAAAAATACTATTACCAGTGATGCCAAAGGACTATTTGAAATAGACCCAAAAACCGTTTTTCAAATTGAAATTTCACACATAAACTATCTCAGCAAAGGAATCACAATTAACACAAACGAAACAGCAAAACCACTAAATATCATCTACTTATATCCTTTAGTCAACGAGTTAAAAGAAGTCGTAACAGCAAACATATTAACCAACGGAATTTCAAAAAAAACAGACGGGAGCTTAGAAATCAAACCTAAAAAATTTGGTCTGTTGCCTGGTTTAGTAGAACCTGATGTCTTTGAAACTTTAAAACAAATTCCGGGAATCGTTAGTGCCGATGAAACTTTATCCAACCTCAACGTGAGAGGCGGAACCCATGATCAAAATTTATTTTTATGGAATGGTATTCGCTTGTTTCAAACAGCACATTTTTTTGGATTAATTTCGGCCTTAAATCCTAATCTGGCTCACAATATTAAGATATTTAAAAATGGAAGTTCTGCTTTTTATGGAGAAGGCATTTCGAGCGTAGTCGATATCGCTACTCAAAACCGAGATTCCGAAAAAGACCCCACCAGCATTGGTGCCAATTTAATTAGTGCTGATTTTTTTACCCAAATAAAAATAGCTCCTCAAACAGCTGTCGAAATCAGTGCCCGACGCTCGCATACCGACGCATTCCAATCGCCAACTTATAAAAGTTATTACAAAAAAATATTTCAAAACACGGCTATTTCGAATGTAACCAACAATGAAATAGTGGATTATAATAACAAAGAAAATTTTTATTTTTATGACGCTACTGCTCAGATTACACAAAAAATAAATTCTAAAACGCAAGCAAATCTATCCTTGATTGCCATTTCTAATTCACTCGAATTGAACGAGTTTAAAACCGAAAACGACATTCTTGTGACCAAAAATAGTAGTTTAAAACAAGCCACTTATGCAGGAGCACTTAGCGTCAACAGCTATTGGAACTCCAATTTTAGAACCGAGTTAGAGGCTTATGCTTCTGTTTACAATATCAATTCCACCAACGAATCTATTACAAATAATAGAAATCTAAATCAAGAAAATACGATTGTTGATACTGGAATTCGAATTAAAAACTACAATACCATCAGCAATACTCTAAAATTTCAGTCAGGTTATCAGTTTAATGAAATTGGGATTCGAAATTTTGACCAAATTAATATTCCTGCTTTTTTTAGAAGTGTAAAAGAAGTACTCATTTCGCATGCCTTGATTGGTGAGCTTTCGTACCAATCAAACAATAATAAAATCAAAACTACTCTTGGAGTTCGCAATAATTACATGGCTTCATTGTCTAAAAACAGCGTGGAACCTAGGCTGCAATTTCACTACAACTTTTCAGATTCATTTTCGACAGAAATTCAAGGAGAAAGAAAAAGCCAGTTAAGTTCCCAAGTAATTGATTTACAACAAGATTTTTTAGGTATCGAAAAACGCCGATGGGTGTTGGCCAATGATGCGGATATTCCTGTCATGTTTAGCAATCAATGGTCTGTTGGATTTACTTTTAAAAAAAATCAATGGTTGGTTATTTTAGATAATTTTTACAAGCAAGTATCGGGAATCACTAGCAAAAGTCAAGGATTTCAAAACCAATTAGAGTTTTTGAGAATTAATGGAAATTATACCGTTTTAGGCACCGAATTATTGGTTCAAAAGCGAATTCATCATTTTACAACTTGGATGAGTTATTCCGTTTTAAGAAACGATTACGAATTTGAATCGTTTAATCCTAGCATTTTTCCGAGTAACTTTGAAATTAATCACAACTTGACCACAGCATTGATTTATGACTATAACCAAATGAAATTAGCACTTGGCAGTACTTTTTTTTCTGGGAAACCGAATACTTTACCACTCAGCACAACAGCTATTTTTCCTACATTGGACAAACCTGAAATTGCTTACGATTTGCCCAATTCCTCAAATTTGACTAATTATTTTCAAATTAATGTATCAGGAAGTAAAAGTTTTAAGTTCAATAAAAACAATGTCTTGACAGTAGGCGTATCGGTTCAAAATATTTTTGATACCAAAAACAATATCAATCAAAACTTTAGAATCAACAACAATTTAAACACCATAGAAAAGGTCGATACCTATTCGTTATCACGAACTTTCAACGCTTTTCTAAGGTGCTCACTATAAGTTGTAAACCGCAATTTACATTCGCTCAGGAACATTAATTCCTAACAATTTAAACGAAGCAGCAATAGTATCGGCTACTTTTTTGGACAGTTGCACTCTGAATATTTTAATGTCTAAATCGGCTTCCCCTAGAATTGGTACAGCCTGATAGAAGGAATTGTATTCTTTTACCAAATCATAAGTATAATTAGCCAATAAAGCCGGACTATGATTTTGTGCTGCGTTTTGAATTACTTCTGGAAACAACTCTAATTGTTTCAATAATTCTTTTTCTTTTTCGTGCAAAGTCGTTACTGTTGAAACATTCGAAAAATCAAAATCCGCTTTTCTTATAATCGATTGGATTCGGGCATAAGTATATTGAATAAACGGTCCTGTATTTCCAGCAAAATCTACTGATTCTTCTGGATTAAACAAAATACGTTTTTTAGGATCTACTTTCAAAATGTAGTATTTCAAGGCTCCAAGACCAATAGTTTTGTACAATTTAGTTTTCTCTTCGTCTGAATAACCGCCTAATTTCCCTAATTCTTCTGAGATTTTTTGAGCCGTATCGGTCATATCCTGCATCAAATCATCAGCATCAACTACAGTTCCTTCACGAGATTTCATTTTTCCAGAAGGCAAATCTACCATTCCGTAAGACAAATGAAATAAATTTTCAGACCAGTCAAATCCTAGCTTTTTCAAAATTAAGAACAAAACTTTAAAGTGATAATCTTGTTCATTTCCTACGGTGTAAACCATTCCGCCTACATCCGGGTAATCTTTCACTCGCTGAATTGCTGTTCCAATATCTTGCGTCATATATACTGCAGTTCCGTCAGAACGCAATACAATTTTTCGATCTAAACCTTCATCTGTCAAATCAATCCAAACTGAACCGTCAGGATCTTTTTCGAAGATTCCTTTCTCTAATCCCATTTGGACTACATCTTTCCCTAACAAATAGGTGTTGCTTTCGTAGTAATAGCTATCAAAATCAACGCCCATACTTTTATAAGTGGCAGCAAATCCATCATAAACCCATTGGTTCATTTTTTTCCAAAGCGCTATAACCTCTTCATCCCCTGCTTCCCATTTTAACAACATTTCCTGGGCTTCAAGTATAATTGGCGCTTGTTTTTTAGCTTCTTCTTCCGTTTTTCCCTGAGTGATTAATTGGTTGATTTCTTCTTTGTAAGCCTTATCAAAAGCCACATAAAAATTTCCAACTAATTTATCTCCTTTTAATCCCGTTGATTCCGGTGATTGGTCTTTTCCAAATTTTTGCCAAGCCAACATCGACTTACAAATATGAATTCCTCTATCGTTAATGATTTGAGTTTTATAGACTTTTTTACCCGAAGCTTTGATAATTTCAGCTACCGAATAACCCAATAAATTATTACGAACATGACCTAAATGTAAAGGTTTATTCGTGTTAGGCGAAGAATATTCTACCATTACCGCCTTGTCTTCTGGATTTGGAGTCACAAAACCATATTGCTCATTATCTTTAATTCCGTTGAAGAAATTCAAATAATAAGCATCAGAAATAACAATATTCAGAAAACCTGAAACCACATTAAAACCACTTACCTCAACTACATTTTCAACCAAATAGTTTCCTATTTTATTTCCTAACTCAACCGGATTACTCTTTGTGATTTTTAACAAAGGGAAAATTACCATCGTAATATCGCCTTCAAATTCTTTACGTGTTGCCTGAAATTCAACTTTATCAATCGAAATATCAAATAAAACCTGAATTGCGTTTTTTATAGATGGCGTAAGCGTTTGTGATAATGTCATTATGTTGTTTTTAGGTGGGCAAATATAATTCTAATTCGTGAATTTTGGTATAGCAAATTACACATTATATCATATTTAATTATTATGATAATAAAACGCTAACAAAACGCCTATTGAATGAAAAAATATTACTTTTGTGCTATGTTAAACACAATCAGAAACAAGAAAGGACTTCGTTTATTTTGTGCTTTTATGGCACTCTACCTACTGAATTGTAGTGTGGATACTAGTGACATTCGTCCAAGTTATGTTCCTGAGGATTTAAGTTTTAACGACCAAGAAAGTCTTATCGAAATTATTGTCGAAAAAGTTTTTAAGTTTGAAAATGCAATACCTGAAAACGAAGATACTGATACCGAAAACAACCACATTTTAAAAAAAACAATCTCCAGTGCTTTTTATATTCTACCCAGTTTTAAAATAAATAACAACGAAGAAATCTACGATTCCAATTCAGGTAACATAAATTATAACGAGACCCTTGTACTGAAACCTTATTTCGAAATTTACTCTCCTCCACCCGAAATTTAATTTGTTTTTTCATGTTTTTATGCGATTTTGTTTTCTTTTTTTAGAAAACAAAGCATTTTTTGTACCATAGTGATTAGAACTAAATCATCATCAATATTGGTATAATATTCAACAAAATAAAACCAATTAAAATGACAAACAACACTTTAAAAACGGCTTTTTTTTCACTATTAGCCCTACTCTTAATTATTTTCAATACTAACGCTCAAACAGAAAGGGAGTCAAAAAAAGCTACTCTTGACAGTCTTTATATTCAAGAAGTAGAAAACAAACACGAACTAGTCAAAGTTTTACATGCCGAACCCTTATATATTGATTTAATACGAGATCTTGGTGCCCGAAAAGGGGAAAGAGAATGGAATGTTGGTCTTGGACTTACTGATAATAACACTTATGACGAATATTTAGCCTTAGTAGAATATGAATGGGCACCCATCGATCGACTGGGATTAGAAGTAGAACTTCCTTTTACTTTTTATCCTTCGGCTAATTCAACAAACGTACCAAGCAGTAAACTTAATGGCCTAAAACTGGCCACTCAATATTCCTTTTTTGTATCCGAAAAACTAAAAACATCCATGGCAATAGGTTATATTCATGAATTTGAATTAACTGCCTTCAATAATTATAACAGTAGTAAACTTTTTACTGGAAACATTTATAATCCTTTCTTTGTAGTGGCAAAACGTTGGGGAAATAATTTCCACACCCTTTTGTACACTGGCCCTGCTATCCAGCATCACTTTGACGATCATCAGTCAACCACTACATCATGGCAAATCAACAGCAATTTTCACTATATGATTCCAGGAACTAGAAATTTTATTGGTTTGGAATTCAACAAAGAAGTAACATCCAATGATTTTGAAATGACCATAAGACCACAAATGAGAGTAGAAGTCACTGATCATCTTTTGGTTGGTATTGTTACGGGAATTCCTATTAGTAGAGAAAACGAACGATTTAGCTCTTTCTTGAGATTAATTTATGAGCCAAAACATTAAATAATTAAGAAACCCCAATTTTAAATTTTCAAAATTGGGGCTTTCTTTTTTATCTAAAAATCAACTGCTTTCTGTCTTCCTACTCCCATCTTCCTACTTCCAACTTCCATCTTCTACCATTTAATAATAGCACTTGCCCAGGTAAATCCGCTACCAAAAGCAGCCAAAACAACAGTATCACCTGATTTTATTTTGCCAAGTTCCCAAGCTTCAGTCAATGCAATAGGAATCGAAGCGGCAGTTGTATTACCGTATTTTTGAACATTATTATAAACCTGATCGTCATTCAAACCGAATTTCTTCTGGATATACTGCGAAATTCTCAAATTAGCCTGATGCGGAATCAGCATGTCAATATCGGAAACTTTTAAATTATTAGCTTCTAAACCTTCATTAATGACTTCGGCAAAACGAACTACAGCGTTTTTAAATACAAATTGCCCGTTCATGTGTGGAAAATAACTTTCGTCATTAGGATCGTTATCAGCTAAAATATCATTCACCCAGCGGCCGCCCATCCCTGGAGCTGTCAATACCAATTCTTCAGCATGAATTCCTTCGGAATGCAAATGTGTTGACAAAATTCCTTTCGATAAATCTTCTTCGCGACTTAAAATTGCTGCTCCTGCTCCATCTCCAAAAATCACCGAAACCCCGCGTCCGCGAGTAGTCATGTCTAATCCTGAAGATTGTACTTCGGAACCAATGACTAAAATATTTTTATACATTCCCGTTTTAATGTACTGGTCGGCTACCGAAAGTGCATAAACAAAACCCGAACATTGATTTCTAACATCTAATGCTCCTATGGTTTTTAATCCCAAATCTCGTTGTACCAAAACCCCTGGACCTGGAAAATAATAATCCGGACTTAAGGTAGCAAAAACAATAAAATCGATATCGCCATTGGAAATCCCGGAACGTTCAATGGCAATTTTAGCTGCTTTCACGCCCATGGAAGTGGTGGTATCTTCTCCTGGAATGATATGTCTGCGTTCCTGAATTCCGGTTCTTTCCTGAATCCATTCGTCATTGGTATCTATAAGTTTTGACAAATCGTCATTAGTAACCACATTGGAAGGCACATAAAAACCTAAGCCCGAAATTTTTGAATGATACATAGCTTTATTGTTTAATTTAAAAAGAATATGATTTGGAATTCTAACTCCAAATTACAACTTTTTATATAAACAAAAACATTTTTATGTTTTACACACGAATTACACCAATTTACACGAAACACATTTAGCTTTAATTTCACAAAGCTGTCAAAGGCAGAAAAAATTCGTGTAATTCAATTTTATAAACTTACTAATTTGTGACAATCCTTGAAATTTGTGTCTAACAAATCATCAAATTAACTTCTTGATTCATTTCTAAAGGAGATTCGTGTTCGAAAAAAATCACTTTTCGATCAAAAATGGCTTTAATAAGGTAATAACCGCCTTTAAAATACGATTGTTTGACCAAGACATTCATCAAACCGTTTTCGGCAACTTTTAATTGATGTGGATACAATAAGACCAATTCGTCTAAGTCTTCATCAACAGTGATAAGTTGAGATAATTTGAGTTCGTTTACTTCGCCAAAAAGAGAAGCCACATATTTATTAATAGGATTGTTGTATAAATTATAAGAATCGGCTTTGTCGACCATTTTTCCGTTTTGCAGCACAATGGTTTCATCGGCAAACGAAAGCGCATCGGTACTATCATGCGTAGCCACAATAACGGTAATTCCTTGTGCTTTTAGGTAAGCAAACAAGTTGCGTCGTAAAGCATTTTTTCTAAAATTATCAATATGACTAAAAGGTTCGTCCAATAATAACACTTCGGGCTCCAGAGCCAAAACTCTCGCCAAAGCCACACGTTGTTGCTGACCTCCGCTTAAGAATTTTGCTTTTACATCGGCAAACTCGGTCATTTCAACAATTTCCAGCAATTCTTTGATGCGTGCTTTTTTCTGATCTGGAAACACATTCGACAAATATTTCCCGACATTCTCCGCCACGGTTATATATGGCATCAAGTCAAAATCCTGCGACAAATATTTCATATAAGGCATTCCTGGAACCAAATTAAAACTGGTTCCTAAAACTTGCTTTTCATTCCAAAAAATTTGTCCTTCGTCTAAATCATACAAGCCATAAATTAGTTTCAGCAAAGTACTTTTACCACAACCGCTTTCGCCGATTACAGCAATATTTTGTCCTTTTTCAACTGAGAAATGAATGTTTTGAACCACTGGTTTTTCGGTATAACCAAAGGAGATATTTTGAACTTGAAGCATTAGTATGAATTGTTATTTTTAGGAATGCAAAGATAGATTTCTTTAGTATAAAAAAACCTTGGAATTTAGAAATATCATTAAAAAAATTAGCCACGGATGACACCGATTTAACGGATAAAAACGGATTTTATTTTTCTAATAAAAATTCCTCATGGCAGAGCTGAAGAAGAATTTGAAAAATTACCGCAGATTCGCAGATTATCATAAAAAATCTGCGAATCTGTGGTAAAAAAACAAAAACCGCTTCGCTATAATAACGAAACGGTTTTTGATATTTTAAAAAAACTAAAACTAGTTTCCTGCTTCTTTTTCAGCATCCGCTTTCATTTTAGCATTGGCAGTAATTGCAAATTCTACACGACGATTTTGGCTTCTTCCTTCTACTGTACCATTATCTGCAATTGGATCAGCAATTCCCATTCCTGTAACACTAAATCTGCTAGAAGAAATTCCTTTGCTCACTAAGTAGTTTTTAACTGAAGCTGCACGCTCACCTGAAAGTTTCAAGTTATAATCTGCTGGACCAGTACTATCAGTGTAACCAAAAATAGTAATATCAGTATCTGGATATTCGTTAAAAACAGAAACTAATTTATCTAAGTTTGTTTTTGCAGCAGCAGTCAAACTTGATTTGTTAGTATCAAAACGCACTGCATTTTCATTTAAAACTAATTGGATTCCTTCACCTACTCTTTTTACCTCAGCACCTGGAATGGCCTGGTCAATTTGTCGGGCTTGTTTGTCCATTTTGTTACCAATAACTCCACCAGCAACTCCACCTACAACTCCACCAATAACAGCACCCATAGCACCTTTTCCACCTTTTCCAAGGTTATTTCCTAGAATCCCTCCAAGGATAGCTCCTCCAGCAGCTCCAATACCAGCTCCTCTTTGTGTTTTATTTGTGTTTTTTACTGCTTCACAACTTGTAAAAACTGAACCTGCAATCATTACTATAGCTAATGCTAATACGGATATTTTTTTCATAATTATTTCTTTTTTGTTATTAAATAAATTTCTGGAATTAGTTTACACGTTGAAATTGGTAAACCACATTAGTTAATTTTCCTCCTACATCGATTCTGTCAATCAATTGGAAAGAACTTTCAGTTAAATTAGCTACGCTTAAAACATAACCATCTCTTACTTTTTTAGCTTTTTCGCCAGCATCTAAAATTTTCAAAACAAACTCTCCATTAGAGTTCACAAACCATGTAATTGGCGAACTAAAAACAGGACAATCGTACTTAGTTAAAGCCATTGTTCCTTTGTTATTATTAGAAACAAACTTCCAAGTACTTCCTTCAAAACATTTTGAATCAGCCAATTGAAATGAATTCACTTTGATATATTCTGAACCTGGATAAGATACAGAACTAATTACCCAATTTCCTTTAACTCCAGTCTGGATTCCTCTGTCTAATTTAGTAGTAGTAACTGAAGATGTTTTGCACGAAAATAATGCTAGTGCAATTGCTGTAATAAGAAATATTTTTTTCATCATTTATAGTTTTAATGTTAAACTGAGACAAAGATACAGTCTAACTTACAAATTTTGTTTCAAAATGTTATTATTTTATTATAGAATTTATGGTTAAGACAATTTGTCACCCTGGTCTGAATTGGTACTTTATTTGAAGAATCTGAAACAGATTGTAAAACACTATAAAAATTTTAAATATGACAACTGGAAAAATTAACGTTTCTGTGGAAAATATCTTTCCACTTATCAAAAAGTTCTTATACAACGATCACGAGATCTTTTTACGTGAATTAATTTCGAATGGAACAGATGCAACATTAAAATTAAAACACCTGACTAATATTGGCGAAGCTAAAGTAGAATATGGCAATCCAATACTTGAGGTAAAAATTGACAAAGAAGGCAAGAAACTGCACATCATTGACCAGGGAATCGGAATGACATCAGAAGAGGTTGAAAAATACATCAACCAACTGGCTTTTTCAGGTGCCGAAGAATTCTTAGAAAAATACAAAGACACTGCTAAAGATTCAGGAATTATTGGTCATTTTGGTCTTGGTTTCTACTCGGCTTTTATGGTCGCTTCTAAGGTGGAAATTATCACTAAATCATACAAAGACGAGCCAGCAGCACACTGGATTTGCGACGGAAGTCCTGAGTTCTCATTAGAACCAGCTGACAAAACGACTCGCGGTACAGAAATTATCCTTCACATTGCCGAAGATTCATTAGAATTTTTAGAAGAACACAAAATCAAAGAATTGCTGAACAAATACAATAAGTTCATGCCAATTCCGATTAAATTTGGAACTAAAACAGAAACACTTCCTAAACCGGAAGATGCTCCTGAAGATTATGTAAGCGAAACGGTTGAAGTTGATAACATCATCAACAATCCAAATCCAGCATGGACCAAACAACCAACTGATTTAAACGAAGAAGATTATAAAACCTTCTACCACGAATTGTATCCAATGCAATTTGAAGAGCCATTATTCAACATTCACCTGAATGTAGATTATCCGTTCAACCTTACCGGTATTTTGTATTTCCCAAAATTAGGTTCGGATATGCAAATCCAAAAAGACAAAATCCAATTGTACCAAAACCAAGTTTTTGTTACGGATAACGTAGAAGGAATTGTACCTGAATTCCTGATGATGCTTCGCGGAGTAGTGGATTCTCCAGATATTCCTTTGAATGTTTCCCGTTCAGGATTACAGGCAGATGGTGCGGTGAAGAAAATTTCGAACTACATTACTCGTAAAGTAGCCGATAAATTGAAATCGTTGTTCAACGAAAACAGAGCCGATTTCGAATCAAAATGGAACGACATCAAAATTGTTCTGGAATACGGAATGCTTTCGGAAGATAAATTCTATGAAAAAGCAGGTGCTTTTGTATTGTACCCAACGGTAAACGACAAATATTTCACACTTGACGAATTAAAAGAAAACCTAAAAGATACGCAAACCGACAAAGACGGAAAACTGGTTATTCTTTACGCTGGAAACAAAGAAGCGCAACACGCTTACATTGAAACAGCCGAAGAAAAAGGATATCAGGTATTGCTTTTAGACTCGCCAATTATCTCGCATTTGATTCAAAAAATCGAAAACGACAATAAAGATGTGACTTTCGTTCGTGTAGATTCGGATCATATTGATAACCTGATCAAAAAAGATGAAACTACCATTTCTAAATTATCAGAAGACGAGCAAACCAATCTAAAAACAGCTGTTGAAAGTGTAATTAACAAACAAACTTACACGGTTCAACTAGAATCTTTAGACAGCCAAGCGGCGCCATTTATCATCACGCAACCAGAATTTATGCGTAGAATGAAAGAAATGAGCCAGACTGGTGGTGGCGGAATGTTCGGAATGGGCAACATGCCAGAAATGTACAATTTAGTGGTAAATACTAATTCACCTTTGGCATCCACTATTTTGAGTACCGAAGACAAAACGACTCAGGAAAGCTTAGTAAAACAAGCTTTAGACTTGGCTAAACTATCGCAAAACTTATTAAAAGGAGAAGCCTTAACTGCTTTTGTAAAACGTAGTTTTGATTTGATAAAGTAGTATCAAGCAAATAGAATTAAGTACTAAGACCTGCGAGTGCAAACTTGCGGGTCTTTTTTGTTTAGGAGCATAACGATTGGTTTTCCATAAGAGCTTCCCTCCTGATATCCGTTGCAATCTTTGTTATTGGCTAGCGCCATAACAAAGGATTTCCACTGCTATCAGGGCTAAACTAGAAATAATTATTTCCAAAACCATTCCTGATTTTTGTAGTTTTTTTCTATATATTTGAAAAATCAAAAAATAACAAAAACTTGTACCTATTGTATTATTTTAGCTCAATTTATTCACATATTAACTAAT